>JACMJO010000449.1 GCA_014380605.1 Fimbriimonadaceae bacterium
CGAAGTGTTTTTTACGATCCTGGCCGAGAGGCGGAAGGTCTCGCTAACAATCGATGCGGATCGCCTGACGTTTGGACCTGCCGAAGATGTCACGGTGATGGCCACGATCGGGAATCTTGGTGCCACGAACCTCGAAGCTCCCGCGACTTACTGGGCGGTTCGAGTGATTTTGGACGGCAAGGAATACGCGAGGCAGCCGAAATTCATCGGCGACTGGAACGGGCCTGGCCGCATCATTCCCAATGGAACATACCAAGGGGGAATCACGCTCACGGAATACGGCATCGAGCCGGCTACGTTGGAGCCGGGTAAACACAAGCTTTCCCTGCAGCTCGGCGACAAGAAGTCCAACGAGCTGACCTTCCACATCCAAGACCCGGCGCAAGCCGCGGCGTTACTGAAAACACACCTGGCAGAGATTGCCGCGATCAAGTCCGGCGTCACTCGCGAGGTACTGCTCAAGGCATTCCAACCAGAAGGCGGCCTCTCGACGCGCGCTAGGCGAAGGTATGCGTACCGCGCCAACCCAAAAATCAAGGTCGATGTCACGTTCGCAGAGGTCGGGATGCCCGAAGAAAAGCTCAGGGAATCGCCCCAAGACAAGGTGCTCACCATTTCTGAGCCAATCCTTGAGTTGCCGATCAGTGACAATCTGACTGCGGCCGGGTCAAAGCGCGAGCAGAAGTTGTCGATCACGATTGCCGCCGCAACGGATCGAATTGTGCCACAGTCGGGAGACATCGAGCTGACCATCACCCTGAGAAATCTCCAGACCGAAAAGGTCTCGTTACCGTGGGTGTATGGGAACACGCGAGTCGTCTTCGATGGCAAGGACATTGGGCGCATGGGATTCACGATCGATCGCGGGCCTGCGGAGTTGGATTCCCGGCAGGAGTTCCGTACCACGCAAACGCTCGCGCTGGGCGAACTGACCCCAGGCGCTCACAAGGTCGCTCTTCAAGTTGGCGACGATGTGTCCAACACGTTAATCGTCGATGTGGGTTGGTCAGAAACCGTCGAGGGCCTCAAAGCAAGGCTCTCGGTTGAGACGAAAGAAGTAGTGGAGGGTGCAGCGAAGATGAGCGTACACCTCGAACTTCAATCTGCGTCGGAAACTCGCGAAATCACAGAATTGCACCTGGATCTCCAGGACATAAAGTTTGCAGTCGTCGATGGCAAAGGAAAGGCTGTCGCGCGGCCGCAGGTGATTGACTACGGCGGCCGCGTTGCCGGTCCTTGGACTGTCCGGCTCGCTCCGGGTAAGTCACAGCGCGTCGACATCACTTCTTGGGGACTGAGCATACGGCCCAATCTTGCCGCAGTGCTCGACCTAGGAGCAACCTTCGCCTGGGAATTTGGGCCCGAGCAGTCCGGACCCTACTATCTCCAAGCAAGACTTGAGATCACCAAAGACTCCAAACAGCCCGCGGCGTGGAGCGGAATTATTGACCTTCCGAAATCCAAGCTTCCCCTGCCCCTCAAACGAATACGCTAGTGTTGACCGAATTATTGCCAACGGTTCTACAGACATCACTTGGGATTCGAACAATACCTTCGTCGGAGTCAAATCAAATGCCTCGGTTCGCAAAGTTAGCACCAATCGTGGGTCTAGCTCTTCTTCTGACGTTGTATTCTTCGCAGGTACGCTCCAAGGAGGATGCGGCTGCGCCCGCCAAGGGGCCCGACATAAGAGTCTTGCTCGCCGTCCCGGAGGGACACGGGACAACTAAGTCGCCGTTGCACGTGATCATCCAGAATCTCACTGACAAACCGCAGAGCCATTTTGAAGAATGGAACTCTTGGGGCTACGGCAATCTCACGGTCGAATGGACCGACACCGAGGGGAAGACTGGCACGGTGAAGAAGGTTCCGGGAGGTTGGGACAGGAATGGCCCCAGCACTATCGCGCTTCCGCCCAGTGAAGCATTGGTTCGAGAGATCTCATTTGACCCCAAGCTTTGGGATGGCTGGCCCGATCTACCTTATGGGAGCCGGCTCACCCTGAAGGTCATTTATCAATGCGTACCCGCCCCCAAGGCTCCTGCCTGGTCGGGAAAGGTCGCTTCCAAAGAACAATCGGTGCTTTTTCGATGACGGAACACAACTCGACACTTGCTGGCCCTCCTTCGATCTTGCCTACGAGATCTCCGATTCGCAGGTCAATGGCGATCTATTCAGAACTTATTGCTGGCCGAAACGTTCTGCCTTAGGCGGGCACTCAATTCGACCGCCCCCATCCTCGATGAACGCAAATAAGCTGAAAGGGGAAGACATGCGAAAATTCGCGATAGTGCTCTTGATGGTGTTTACAGCTTCACTCGGGCCGGCAAGAGCGGAATTCGTGCGAGAATCATCCTTGTCGCCCGACAAGACCAAGGAGCTTCGCATTGAACGTACATCCGAAGCACCAGACCTCACCGCAAAGCTGCTGCATAAGGGGAAGGAGATATGGTCTCAAAAGCTAAGTTCCATTCCTGGCGACAAAGTCACTATTTGCTGGTGCCCTGATTCATCGGCCACCGTGGTTGAACATATCAACGAGCAAAAGCAATGTCGGTTGCTCGTTGTGGAGGTCGGCGAGCAGCACGTTCGGACATCCGCAGTTTCAGCCGCCGAACTTCGGGACGTGTTGTCCGTCAATCCAGCCAAGGTGGTTTGGGAAAAGGACGGTAGCATCACGCTTGATTTGGAGACAAAAGCCGGCCCAGCTCGACGGAGAATTGCTTGGTCATGTCATCTGCTGCCCATCGAGTCCAGGAAATGACGAGATGGCTCGAACTCTTGGATTTCTCCGGTATCCCAATCTCAGAGAATCCGCGACACGTTGTGCCATGCTGATCCAATTTGAGAATAGCCGCCCACACTCTCGGGAGATTCGTGCCATGCTTAGGTCGATCGCGCTGTTGTCCGTCCTCGTCTGTTCCACCGGCTACGTCGGAGCAGAAGAACACAAGCTCATCGCGATGAGCGAGTGGTCCAAACCGGTGGAAAGCCACGATCGATTCCTCCAGGCCCGCTGGATACTTCAGGAAGGCCGCTCGCGGGCCTACGCGGGTCCGGGCAAGGAGATCCTGTTGTATGTGGAACTGCAGAACGCCAATGGCGCCTGGGGCGAA
>JACMJO010000450.1 GCA_014380605.1 Fimbriimonadaceae bacterium
GCAGATATTGAGAAAAAGCACTTAGCCCCATTAGAGACTTCTATCAAGCCACATCGGAGAGTTCGGCGTGCGATATGGCGGTAGGAATTCGAGTCCGCGCCATCTCAAATGCTTGCATTGAGACAGCACAACGCCCCGATACAGTGAAGTGTCGGGGCGTTTATTGTGTTTTAGGATATTGGCGGATTGTGAATACGCTGCAACTCTTTCTCGTAGAATTCTCGTGCCTCAAAAAAGGAACGGTTAGGATATATGGTCATAGTCACGTCGTTAAACTCAAATTCTATGTCTGCCCTGAGTTTGTCGGCTATGTCTATCGCTAAGAGAATGACTTCCTCAATGTTCGATCCCACGAATTGAACTGGCTTGTCGAGTGTGTTCATGCCCGTGTAGCCTAAGAGCCGCCATCTAGTGCTTACATTGGCGAGCACGCCGGACGCCGGCATATCCACGTCGATGCCGGTGAGACCAATGAGGCTCCTATATTGCTTCAGAAAGTCATGAAACTTCGCAGAGTTCATCTTGACTTCCGCGTTGAGGGTTCTCCGCTCCCCGTTTTGAGACATTGAATGAGTCCTGATAAGCGGTTCACCGGGTGGCGAAACGGTAAAGGTGGTTTCGAGGCAGTAGTAGGTCGAGAGGAACTTGACAAAGCTTGTGCAAACGTTTACGACGTTTAGAACCGTTCCCAGGGCTTCCCTTCCTAGTGCGTCAACAATAACGCCCACGCCCCACGTCTCGATAAATGTGTGGGCATCCTCTTGGGTCCCCGTCATGAGGGTCTGGGAGTTGAAATCCTGATCCGCGAAGATTTCAAAAGGTCCGTGCTCCCTTACCGCAGACTCTGGCTCGAACTTTTTGGCGGCCCTACGGATGCCGCGACGAATGTCTTCGAGGTATGTCCGAAGAATTAAGAAAGCCTCTAATGGCGTGATTCTCGTCGGCTTCCCGACCTGCGACTTCGAGAGGTCATAGTTTTGGGGTAACGACTTGCCTAGTTCAACGAGGAAGCGAGCAAAGAACCGGGCGCTCGGCTCCTTGCTGGCAAGGCCCTTTGCAATTGTCACCGGGAGCAACTCGGCGAGGCGAAACGATAGCTGGCCCCTTTCAAAAACGGAATCGACTTCTCCAATCGTTGCATTCGCATCGAGGGAGTCGCCCCGGCAGGTCATCGCAAAAAAAGTGAGAATCTCCTGGTCGACGACGAACATTCCATTGCCTTTGACGCTGAGCGGATTGGCCACGAGCTTTCGATCCGGGGTTCGAATCGTGAATCCACTCGCTCGCATTGCGGTAACAAGCGCAGGCAGAGAATTTGTAGTGTAGGACGTGACAGATTTGGCCAGGGAGGTCGCGGCTTGGTCCGGAGTTCCCGCTGGCATAGGTATTCCTTGGGGCAGGGTTCTTGGAATCTCCAGTCTTCTTCGTGACTTGATCGGCGGCAAATCGCGAGGCAGAGTTGCCCCCGACGACGGCCTTGGAGGCGTTATCACGCCCCCAGTTGTTCCCGTCGTGGGATTCACTGGCGGGTCTTTCACCGGAGGATTGGTCGGCGTGGTAGGAGTTCCTCCGGGAACCAAATCGAACGTGCCGAACATGTCGTAGACCTCGTTCTGGTGCTTTTCCATGAATGCAAAATCGCTTCCCTCATAGGTGACGGCGATGAATTTGCCTTCGACGGCCATGCCCATAGAAAGGATGTAGGCTTCACCATCTCCATCCTTGTAGGCCCCCGAGCGGATAAGCACTTCGACGCCCGCCATCTTTTGGCTGGCCAGCTCGCTCATGCGAAGCATGTGGCGGCCGCCCGTGACCGTTCGGCTCCACCTTCGGTTGTACCAAGGGCGAAACCCATCCTTGTCGAACTCGTCGGGAAAGACTCTGACGACGCAGAATTTCCCAGCGGGAACATCGGGGGGCGAGTAGACCGCCTGGGTAGGTCCAGATTCAGACGTGGCTTTCCAGCCCTTGGGAGATGTGAACTTCAAAGAGCCAACCCTAACTTGATCCTGAACCAGGGGCGACAGACTCATCGTACAGGCCAAAACCAGAAGGAGCGCTCTCATACCCGGATTGTTCGCGAAAACAGAGGAAACTCCTTTATTTTCTTTTGTTGAATTCTTGAATTCTGGACCCTTCCAGCACCTGTAAATGGCCTTTCGGGCCCGGCGAAGTATCCTTAGCTCACTCTGGTCGAGAATGCTGAACTCCAATGCCCCTGCCCTGATCCTCGCGCCAATGGACGGCATCACAGACGCTCCAATGAGAGCGCTTCAAGGGGCGACGGGAGCTTTCACCTTCGCCGTATCTGAGTTCCTCCGGGTGAGCGGCACTCCAGTCCCAAAGAAGGTCTTTCTCCGCGACATTCCCGAACTCGCCCATGGATGTCGCACGCCATCGGGAATGCCTGTTCAAGTTCAAATCTTAGGCGGAAATCCGGAGAGGATGGCGGCATCGGCGGAGAACGCCGTGAAGGCGGGCGCTAGGGCCATCGACATTAACTTCGGCTGTCCCGCTCCGACCGTTAACCGTCACGACGGCGGAGCCTCCCTGCTCCAACACCCTTGCCGAATACGTGAGATCGTCGCCGCGATCAGGTCTGCGACCCCCAGTGAGATTTCCGTCTCGGCAAAGCTGAGGCTGGGATGGGAAAGCATTGAAGACATCCACGAGAACGCCGAGATGGCGGCAGAGGGAGGCGCATCCTGGCTCACCATCCACGCTCGAACCCGGAAGCAAGGCTATCTTCCGCCCGTGTACTGGAAGCCGATTGGCCAAGTTCGAGACAGACTTAGCCTCCCCATCATCGCCAATGGCGATATTTGGGGCCTAGACGACTTCAAGCTGTGCCAGGAACAGACGGGTTGCCGCCACTTTATGATCGGGCGAAGTGCCCTTGCCAATCCTGTCTTGCCGTATGAAATCGCCGCAGAGCTTGGCATTGGCGGCAAAGCCGATAGCTTAGTTGATTGGATTCAGTTGCTAAGAAGCTTGGTGGCCCACACAGAGCACTACAAGGGTCAAGCGGTCGCCAAGTCCGTAGTCAAGCTGAAGCAATGGCTCAAACTGGCCAGCATTTTTGGCGATTTCAAGCACTTCGAAGCTGTTAAGCAAACCCGTTCTCTGGAGGAGTTTTTTGACTGCTTGGAAACGGCTCTGGCGTTCGAGAAGACTGGTGACAAATTGCCTCGGTATAGTGGGGATTGTGCGGATTCGGAGCCGGTCGTCCCATGTGCTTCTCCTTGGCGTTAGCCTAGCTTGGCTTGCCACTGCCGCATTCTTACCCTCTCCGCAGGTACCACCGACGGACAAGGTTAGCTACTCACGGGATGTCCTCCCAATCCTCTCCGACAAGTGCTTCCTATGCCATGGGCCAGACTCGGGGAGTCGCATGGCGGGGCTAAGGCTGGATACGCCCGAAGGAGCCTTTGCCAATCGCAGCGGACGGTTCGCGATCGTTCCGGGCAAACCCGAGCACAGCCTGATGGCCAAGCGCATCACGCATCCCAGCATGCCGATGCCTCCGAAGGGAAGCGGCAAAACCCTGACCAAGCGAGAGATCGACATCCTTAAGCGTTGGATCGCCCAAGGCGCGCCCTATGGCAAGTTGTGGTCGTTCGAACCCCTGCCCGCCAAGGTGTTAGCCCCTGCGATCAAGAGCGACTGGCCCCGAAACGAAATCGACCGCTTTGTACTTGCTCGGCTCAACAAGGCAAAGCTCGCACCCAGCCAACCGGCTCCAAGACTCCGTTGGCTAAGGCGGGTCACTTATGACCTCACCGGCTTGCCGCCGACCGAAAAAGAGATTGCAGATTTCCAATCCGATTCTCGCCCGGACGCGTATGAGCGGGTCGTAGATCGCCTCCTTGCCAGTTCGCGTTATGGCGAGAGGCTCGCAGTGGCTTGGCTGGATGCGGCGCGGTACTCGGACAGCTATGGCTACCAGTCCGATCTCCTGATGCCATCGTGGCCCTATCGGGATTGGGTCATCAAGGCTTTCAACCGGAATCTGCCGTACAACCAATTTCTGATCGAGCAACTTGCAGGCGACCTCCTGCCGAATCCCACTCGGGACCAGCGCTTGGCGACGGCTTTCAATCGGCTGCATCGGCAGTCCAATGAAGGTGGCTCAATCGCGTTGGAATTCAAAACCGAATACGCCGTGGATCGCGTGGACACATACGGAACCGCTGTCCTCGGCCTCACGCTAGGTTGTGCCCGTTGTCACGACCACAAGTTCGATCCGATCAGTCAGCGGGAGTTCTATCAGTTTTTTGCCTACTTCAACTCGATCGAGGAGTATGGCCTGCTATTAAGCACGGAGATCGTGCCGACGCCATCACTGTTGTTGCCAACCCCGGAGCAAGAAGCCAGATTCGCGCAACTGAAGAAGCAAAACGTCGAGGCTTTAGCCTCCCTGGAACCTGCGATCGACCGTGCCGATGCCCAGTTCCAGTCTTGGAAAGCCAGGAATCCAACGGTCAAGACCGAGGTCACCGCTCGCCTTTCCTTCGATACCTTCACGGACAAGTTCCCAAGCGATGCGGAGAAGGTCTTCGGCGTCAAACTCGGTAGCGTCGACCTGGTTGCCGGTCGAAACGGCAAGGCGGTTCTGCTCGATGGCGACAACGGCCTGACAATCCGAGGCTTGCGGGCGAGGGAGCGTTGGGAGCCGTTTACCTGGTCGTTCTGGGTTCAAGACCCTCGCCAAAAGGGTCCCGTCGTGCTACTGCACCGAACTGGCGGCACCGATGTTGGATTTTGCGGGTTCGACCTGATGCTGGAGGACGGCTATCTGACGGCTCGGGTGATGCGCCATTGGCCCGGCAACGCGGTCGCCATCCGAACTACTGAGCGTATTCCCAAAGGAGGCTGGCAGCAAATTGCATGGCAATGGGACGGCAGCGGTCGCGCGGAAGGTTTGCGGCTATTCACAAATGGACAATTAGCGAAGACCACAGTCCTGAAAGACAAGCTCTGGAAGAAGATATACGCCTACGGCGATCACGCCGCAAGCGGCGGCGATTGGACATTCGGCAACCGATTCCGCGATGCCGGCTTCAAGGGAGGCAAGATCGACGATATCGCCTTCGCGGATCGCATTCTCTCGGGAGCCGAGATCGCAAACCTTTACGATGGGCGACCCATCGAGGGTTCGGGGTTGCGCGAGTTTTACGCAACCTCGGTAGAACCTGGAGTTAAGGAATCCCTGAAGCGAATCAACGCGGCCCAAAAGGAACTTGCCGAGTTCGAAGAGGGAATCCGCGAGGTTTCCGTCATGGAGGAATCTCCGGCCCCGATTCCCGCGCATGTCCTAGCCAGGGGCCAGTACGACGCGCCCCGAACCGCGGCCAACCAGGTTATGCGAAATGTGCCAAAGGTTCTGCCTGCGCTGGGGAAGCCGGTAAACAACAACCGCCTCGCTCTCGCTAAGTGGACGACCAGCCCAATCCACCCCCTGACCGCTCGGGTCGCGGTGAACCGGTTTTGGCAGATGTTGTTCGGAACAGGTCTGGTGGAGACCAGCGAAAACTTCGGAACCCAAGGGGCACGACCGACGCATCCTGAACTACTCGATTATTTGGCTCGAAGGTTCGTCGATTCGGGTTGGAACAATAAAGTCTTGCTTAAGATGATGGTCCTCTCGGCAACCTATCGGCAGGACTCGGTAAGGAAATCGAAGGTAAAGGATATCGACCCCGACAATCGGCTCTATTCCAGAGGGCCGAGCCATCGGCTCTCGGCGGAGATGGTGAGGGATACGGCGTTGTCCGCTTCTGGCCTGCTCAACGACAAGCTGGGCGGGCCGCCCGTGAACCCTTATCAGCCTGCAGGAATTTGGCAAGAGAACAATACGATGAGCCCCGGTTTTGTGCAGAGCAAAGGCGCGGACCTGTATCGTCGGAGCTTGTATTCCACCTGGAAACGCACAACTCCAGTACCAAGCATGCTCCTCTTCGACGCCACTTCCCGCGAAGCCTGCACGGTCCGACGTCCATCCACCAACACGCCTTTGCAGGCCTTGGTGTTGTTGAACGACCCAACGTATATCGAAGCCAGCCGCAAGCTCGCCGAGCGCGTCCTGCGCGAGGCCGGCCCCACCGCCGAGGAACGCATCACCTTCGCGTTCCGCCTGCCCATGGCGCGCAAACCGACCGCTGACGAGACGGCCGTGCTCAAGA
>JACMJO010000034.1 GCA_014380605.1 Fimbriimonadaceae bacterium
GAACCAACCGGAATAGACTATTCCCAGGCGTACGCGAAATACCGGAACCTCTATGCCTATCTGAAAGCCTGGAATGTGAGCTAGAATAGAAGGAATCCCAAAAACCCTGAATCCTTTTACCCTCGTCAAACGTTCCGGCGAAGGGTGGAATCTGGTAGGATTAACCCCATCTTATTGGAGCCCCACGAAAGAGCATTGCAGATGATGATCGACGAGAACCAGACGCCAGTGGGCGAGCACGAAGCCCAGGAGAAACCAGAAACGGTTACTCCGGCGTCCGACGCCGCCCCGATGGAAATTCCATCCGACCCCACGCCAACCGAATCCGCCGCAGAAGTGGAAGCACCCGTTGCAGAAACGGAAGTTGCCATTGCTGAACCAGAGGCTGTAACTTCGCCCGAACCGGAAGCCGCTATTGTTCCCGAGCCAGAAGTTGAACGTGAACCTGAAGCAGAGGCAGTTGTAGAGCCCGAACCAGAGCCAGAACCGATTTCGGAGCCTGAGCAAGTAGCTCCTACCCCGGAACCAGAATCGATTCCGGAGCCCGAGCAAGTCGCTCCGACTCCTGAACCCGAGCCGGTCGTTGTGCCCGTTGCCGCCGCCCCTGCCAAGGCCAAGTCCGATGAGGATTTGTTTGAATCCTACATGAGTTCTTTGGATGCGGGAGGAGACGGTTTCGAAACGGACGGCACGTTCAAGAAGCTCGCTAAGGGCGATCGCGTGGAAGCGACGATCATTCAAGTTGATAAGGACAGAGTTTTTGTAGACCTCGGCACCAAATCGGAGGGAATCGTTCCTCTCGACGAGTTGATGAACGAGACGATCGAGTCGGCGAAAGACCACTTTAGCGTTGGCGACAAGATCAACGTTGTCGTTCTCCGACCCGAAAGCGCCGAAGGCAACCCGATCGTTTCGAAGAAGCGAGCGGACTTTGAAGAGACCTGGGACAGGATTGAATCGGCCTTCAAGAGCCAAGAGATGATCACGGCGCAGGTCGTGGATCGTGTCAAGGGAGGTTTGGTCGTCGATGTCGGCGTTCGAGGGTTCGTTCCTGCGACTCACGTTGGTAGCGGAAAGCTTCGCAACATCGAGAAGTACGTTGGCCAGCCGTTGCAGCTTAAGGTGATCGAAATCGATCGCGAGCGCAAGAAGGTAGTTCTTTCGAACCGAGAGGCAGAAGAGCAACGAAGAGCCCGAGCGAAGGAAGATATTTTCACAGCCGTAAACCCAGGCGATAGGCTCGAAGGAACTGTTCGTCGGCTCACCGATTACGGCGCGTTCATCGACCTCGGCGGAGTGGACGGTCTGTTACACATTTCAGAAATGAGTTGGATGCGCATCAACCACCCCAAGGAGATGTTCAAGGAGGGCCAGAAGATCGAAGTCATGGTGCTTCGGTTGGATCAAAGCGCGGGGAAAATCTCTCTGGGGCATCGACAGGTCCTTCCCGATCCTTGGAACCTGATCAAGCAGAACTATACGATCAACCAGAAGCTTACGATAACGATTGGACGGCTTGTTCAAAGTGGTGCGTTCGTCAAACTGCCCGAGGGCGCGGAAGCGTTCTTGCCAGTCAGCGAGATGTCGTACCGACGGCTCAAGCGTCCCCAAGACGCGGTCGAAGAGAACCAAGAGGTCGAAGTCCAGATCATCGACTTGCGGGCAGACGAGCGCCGAATGGTGCTCAGCATGCGAGCCACCGGCAATCTTAAGGAAGAGCGCGGTCTTCCATCCTACGACGGTCCCTCAGAGTATGGCGGCGGTGGTGGCGGGGGCGGCGGCGACGACTTCCGTGGCGGCGACAAACGTGGCAAGCCGGGAGCCAAGAAAGGCAAGAAGACCGGGGGCCGTGGCGGTCGGGACGAGTATGAGGACTTCGAAGAAGTGGCGGGCCGACGAGGCTTCGCAACGGGCGGAGCAACCATCGGCGAGCGTCTTGGAATGCTGAAGGGCTTCCTTGGGCGAGACGAGGACGACGTTGAAGAAGTCGATCCCGATGCCGAGAAGGTAGAGACCGAAGCCGAGGCTGAACCCGAAGAAGCATAGATAGTCTGTTGATTAGAAGGCGAGTGTGAATTCACACTCGCCTTTTTGCTTTAATGAGACATGCGGATTGCGATAACCGGAGGAATTGCCGAGGGCAAGAGTACGGTGCTATCGCACTTAAAGGACCTTGGCAAACGGACAGATTCGGCGGACAGCATCGCTCGCAAAGTTTTTTTGCAAAACGATGTACAGGAAGCAATTAGCAAGATTGTTAAGATTTCACTTCCGATTCAAACTCACTTGCTGAGAGACGAAATCTCTCGCGATGCCTCACTAAGGAGGAAAGTCAATCGCATCCTGCATCCAAGAATCTTGACGGAAATTGAGATGTCTGAAGCTCAGTACTTCGAGGTTCCTCTTTTGCTGGAAACCTGCGTGCAAGGCCTGTACGACCAAATTTGGGTCGTTACGTGTGGCCCAGCCGAGCAGCTTCTTCGCTTAAGTGCGCGAGTTGGAGATATGGGTGAGGCAAAGCGTCTGATTTCAACTCAATTGCCTTCGATTGTGAAGTGCGCCTTTGCCGATCAGATCATCCGAACCAATGGCCCAGACGATGTCGTCAAGGTTGAGATAGGGCAGATATTGGCATTTGAAGATGTGAGATAGTTGACCACCTTGGATTCAGGTGATATACTCTGCCCGATTCGGTTCCAGCCATAGCTGTGTTTAGCTAAGGTGAGGCCGCGTTTGTTTTGGGGTGTCGATTAATGGACAGAACTTATCGGGCTGGTGCACACGTCATCGCAATGGGAAGTTCGGGTCTGAAAATCGGCCAGAACAAATACAGTCAAGAAATGTGGACTGAAATGAAAGAGGTTTTGAGTAAGGAGGACTCGTCATAGTGAGGCGGTTCATACAATCGTTACCAGGGAAGCTCATCGCGCACCTTGCGGTGCTATCGCTAATGTTGCCATCCCTTTCTCTGATGTTCGTGGGCAAGGCCTACGCGCAGCTTCAATCGTTGCCAACCTGGGCGGTTGTCGAGTTCGTTAACAAGAAGGGCGGCAACTACGGAGTGGCCGCGGCCGAGTCTGTAGCGAGCGAGCTCGCGAAGACCGGCAAGTACGACGTCGTTCCACAGGAGACCATTAAGAGGTCCCTTGAGACGTTGATGCTTCAATCGCCAGTAACGGACACGACGAGCATCCTTCGTTTGGCACAAGACTTACGCGCGACGTCCATCGTACGCGGCGAAGTCGTCGACTATCAAGTGAACAATGTTGGGGGTGGCAAGCAAGCTACCGTTGCTATGAAGGTCATCGTTATCGATGCTGCTTCCGGCCTCGGTGTCAATGGTGCGGCCCTAACTGCGAAATCCACCGTTCGTGCGGGCGAAGTAACTACGGAAACGCTAGTTAACGAAGCTATTGGCACAGGTGCCAATAGAGCAGTTGCCGACATTCAAGCGCGGACGCTACCTACTGCTACGGTGCTCAATACCCAAGGTTCTGATGAGGCACTCATCAATCAGGGCACCCGAACCGGTTTCAAACGAGGCCAAGAGGTTATCGTCATTCGAAATCGTGAGCAGGTGGCCACAGCTAGAGTTGCCGATGTCGAGCCAGATCAGGCTTATCTGAAGGTTACTCGCAGCTGGAAGGGAATTCGGCCGGGCGACAAGGTTCGCGCCGTGTTTGAGCCTGCTGATGGTATTGGAATCACCTCCGCGGGTGAGCTTAAAGTCAACAAGCCTCGAAACAAGGGCAACAATGCGGGATTGATTTCCATTGCGTTGATCCTTGGACTTGGTCTGTTGTTATTTACCAACGGCAATTCCAGCAGCCAATCGGCAACGGATTCCGTGACTACCGAAGCCACGCTCTTCCCAGATAACTCTGGCCAGCCCGCGGTTAAGGTGTCTTGGAGCCCGAATATCTTTGCCAAGGGTAATTCAACTCGATTCCGATGGCAAATCTATCGAGACGACGTGTTTGGCTCTCCGGTGCTTACTGCACCCGGCGGACTGACCTTCGCTCATGACACTGCGCAACCCAGAATCGTAACTTATTCTGACTTCGGTGGAGTTATCGGCGGAACGTTCTGTCAGTTTACGGATCCTCAGGATCAGACAACGGCAGCGGCGGTTGTTGGTCCGACGCCAGGGCGAGCGCATCAGTACCGCGTCGAGCTAGTCTATCGACTTAGCTCGCTCGATCTCCCAGGTGGGACATCGACAAGCGGCGGTACCACAGGCGGCACTGGCGGAACAACGGGTGGGACTACTGGCGGCACTACTGGTGGAACAACTGGTGGAACCACCGGTGGCACAACGGGCGGGACTACTGGTGGCACAACAGGCGGGACAACGGGCGGTCAAGACTGCTACTTCGTGACTTCTCAACAAATCGCGAGGGGTCTTGCAACTCCATTGTTCCGGTCTGACCTCCAGTCCCCAGCAAGTGGAGAGCAGGTTCCTGCTCCTCAGCCTGGCGATCCTACATTCGATCAGATTACGTTCACATTCAATTCCGTCGTAGTCGGGGATCCAATTACTGTGGAGTACGTCGTTGAAGTTTCGACAAGCGCGAACTTTACGAAGAGCACCACCAAGAAATTGGGGAGCACGATCTCACCGGATACTGGCCCAATCAGTCTCACGGTCGACAATAACTTCTTTACTTCCCCCGGCACCATTATCTGGTGGAGGGTTGGAACGAGAAATGTTGCCGACAAACCGGGTCCCGTAAAGGACTCATTAGGAGAGCGGTATATCTTTAGCGCGATAAGGAGCTTTAGGCGTCCTTCATTGCCGCCGCCGCCTCCGTCCAACTGATAACAGCTAGGCCCGTCTGAGCATTAGCTCGGACGGGCAATGATTTAGGAGCAATTAATGAGCAGCAATCTTCGAAAGGTCATAGGGGGATTTCTTTATGGAGCCATCTCTGTGGTCGGGGTGCAGGCCCAGTCATGGGAAATCTGTATAAACCCCAACAACAACACGCCATATAGCAATCCCTACCTTATTGGCTCGGTTGGAAACGACCTCATGTTGGCCACCATGGGATTCGTGGGCACCGTTACATACGGCGGCGCCAACGGCCCATGTTTCGATCCCGCGATTACCGCAAATGTTCGGGGCCGAATTGGTTTTGCGATTGGCGGCCAAGGGTCAGTGCAGACAAATTTCGACGACAACATGGTGCTCACTTTCGGCATGCCTCTTTCGCCGGGAGGCGCTTGGAGCTATGCGACTACTAATACGGTCGATCCTACAACTGGGGTTCGAACGAAGACGCTATTCGGGGCAAACCCGCTGAATCTGGCATTCGTCGGCGCCAGCGACCGATACATTTATGGCGAAACGGTAAACAATAACATTCGTGCCAGATGTCGGATAGACGTCATCGGCGACGCCTCAAGAATTCAGTGGACGCTGACCAATGAAACCGCAGCTGCGGTTCCTGTTGGAATATGGTTTGGCCAGTGGATTGAAATGTTCGCCGGCAGTGCCGATCCTGCAACTGGCGCTTTCTTCTCTGGCGAGACATTTGGTGACAAGTTGCCCTACATTACTGTCCCGGGTCAAAAGCCGGTGCTGACGGATAGACGGCTCATTAGGAGCCAAGATCCGTCGAACTTTCCTGCAACTGCCAGCTTCAACTTTGGACAGACGTCCCCGTATGGTTTGAAGATTGAGAATGGGCCAACGCCGTCGACAACCAATCCTAGCACTGGACAAAGTGACGCGTCTCAGGCATCGGAAATTGTTTTTGGTAACAGATTGTTCTTGCTGAATGCTTTCAGTGGCGGCGACAACAACTTCCCCGACGTTATTATTCCGGATACATTTGTCGGATCTGCCTACATTCAGAAGTTCCCTGAGCAAACCGTTGTCGCCGGTGGTACCAGAACGATCGTTCATTACTTCCGAAGCACATGGGGCGAGTCTAACTACGTTCTTCCCTATACTGCGGTTGTAGACGCTCCGAAGTTGGTAGCAACCGAGGATAATGGCTCGGGGCAAAACACAGCCAACGGACTGTTCAACAACCCCTTCCAGTTCAGGGTTTATATCGACAACGTCGGTGGCTACTCGAACATCGACTCTGGCTTTATCCTCAACGACGTGAAGGTCAAGTTGACTTTGCCGACGGGCCTCAACTTTGTCGGATTTCCCACGACAACGCGAAACCGTCAGCTGACCCTATCGCAGGTTCAGTCGAGGCAGATTCTCTCGGTTGACTTCCCGATCGAGGCAGATGGCATCGAATTTGGCGATCTTCCCTACCAGGTAGATATCACATCGACGCCCGGTGGTACGAAGCAGATTAAGGGAATCGTTCAAGTTGCGGCGACGCCGCGCTACCGTCTGTACGACGTTGGCGGAAGCCCGACCAGCAACGCGATTACGACTCCGTTTATCTTTACTGATTCTTCTTGGCCGGTCGTGTTGAACCTAAGTTCGCCCGCCGACTTCCAGGCGTTTGAGTGGGATCCACAGCTTAAGGGCTATGTGATCTCAACTAGTGCCGCGAGAGGTCGAGGCGTGTTTATCGTTAACAATACGGGAGCAACGCTCTCGAATCCACTGGGCGGCGGTCCGGTGACCCCGCCGGATACTCCCCCTTTGCCATTCGACAACTCAGGTAGATATCCGATTCAATTGAAGTCGGGTTGGAACCTGATTGGTAACCCCTATAACTATCCGATTACGATCGGACAGATCACGGGCGTCTCCGCATCGAACCCGCAGACAAGTCGAACGTGGGCTCAGCTAGTTTCTCAGAACATTGTGAATTCGTTCTTGTCCTACTGGAATGCTCAAACCCAGAGCTATAAGTTCCTGTCGAAATCGAGCGATAAGATGCTTCCGAACACGGCCTATTGGGTGTTTGTGAACACGACGGCCGACTTGACGATCAGCTTCCCGCCGGTCTTCGAGCCTGGCCTTCCAGGATCGAGCCGTGCAGCAGACGATTGGACTCAATCGGCAACCCAGTGGAGACTCCAGCTTGTCGCTCGCACGAACAATGCGATCGATGACCAGAACTACATTGGAGTTACTCAAGACTCAGACCGGGCCAACACGCTCAGAATGATGGAGCCGCCGACGTCGCCGACTCAAGAGGTTGCGCTATCGATCGAAGGCATGGTGAACAGTCTGCCAGCTCGACTCGCTCAGAATCTGACGGAGAAGCAGGGCAAGCAAGAGTTCAAGGTCTTCGTACAAGCGAAGAAGGAAGGCGAAGTCAACCTGACTTGGCCGAACCTCAGCACTGTTCCCAAGAACATCCGAGTTCGATTGGTGGACGTAGCGACGAATGCTTCGCGAGACATGCGCGGTACATCGGGCTATACCTTCAATGCAACTGCTGGCTCGACCCGTGAATTCAAGGTTCAAGTCGATGTGGGCGGTATTGGCCGCGCACTTATCGGCAATGTGGTTGTGAGCAGAAACGGCGGTCGGGCTGGCGAAGGTGGTTCCCCATCGCCATTCCAGATCAACTACACCTTGTCTGCATCGGCGAGCACGACAATCAGAATCCTTGGCAGCAATGGTAAGGAAGTCTTCACTGTCACTCGTGGAAGAGCAGACGCTGCTGGCGAGAACACGGCGACTTGGAATCTGAAGGACAACGCTAATCGCTCAGTTGCTCCCGGCACCTATCGTGTCGAGGTCACTGCCACAACGCCCGAAGGCGACAACGTTCGAAGGATCGTTCCTGTCAACTTGGTTCGCTAACGAGGATCGACATCAGCGGGGAAGGCACATTGCCTTCCCCGCACTTATCTAGAGGCTCGGCCCGTCCTCAAAGACAACGCAATGAAGAAGCTCGGATTAATTGCAACCATTGCCCTAGCTTTTGTAGCTACAAGCGCCCTGGCTCAAAATGGCCAGATCCGAAGCATCAACGCTTTCCCAACCATGAGTGTGGCCGATGCACGTAGCACCGTCACCATAACGGCACTTGTCGTCAACAGCAAGGGAAACCCCGTCGCAGATGGCACTCAAGTCACATTTTCGTCAACGCTAGGAAGCTTCCGAAGCGAACTCGTCACTACCCAAGGTGGGCGAGCCCAGGCTATTCTTGTAGCTGGAGGAGTTCCAGGCACCGCGATTATCACGGTTCGAACGCCTGGAGCGGCGCCCACAAACTATGAGTTTGAGTTCCTAAGCGATAGAGCCCTCCTGTCTAGCGCCAAGGAGTATGTCGAGATCGTCGCTCCTGGCTATATGACATTTAGCATGGATGAAAAGATCATCGGTGCGGCTGGCCTGAATCACGGCGTCCACATTCGCTATCGCGATGTTGAGATCGACGCCGACGACATGCAGCTCAACATTCCCACATATGAGATGCGCTTAAAGAAAGCGAAGATCAAATTCGGCGATCTCGATCAGGAGTTCGACGAGTGCTATATCAAGCTCAACCAGAGAAAGGGCTATGGCGTCACTACATTTATCGCGCCCACGCCAGTCGGCTTCAAGGGCTTCGGGAATGCGTTTCAGATCGTCAACGAGGATAAGCCTAGGTATGGGTTGGTGGAGTTCAACTCCAACGGGGTAAAGCCGTACAACAAGAAGATTTCCAGCACGGCGTTTGAATTCACGGATTTAAGCGAATCCCTTTCGATGGTCTCAGCCAAGAAGGCAGTCGTTTTCCCCAGAAAGGAAGTCCAGTTCCAAAAGGCAGAAGTTCTCATCGGCGGAGTAAAGGTCATGAAGCTTCCGCTCTACTCAGTAAGCTTGATGAGCGGCTCTGCCTTGGTCACCGATCAGATCGTCAACGTAAACGACAACCAGCTTGCGATCGATTACCCCTACTACCTGTCGCTTAAGCCGGGAGAAACGAGCGCTGTGCGGCTCCGAACGGGCCAGAGATACGGCAGGGGATCGACGGCATCCAGAGGCGTCTTCCTCGACTACGAGATGAGTTGGAATAAGGGCGACGATATGGATGGCGGGCTGACGGTTTCGAGCATCGCCAGAAAAGACTGGAGTATCGGCGTTCGCCAGTTCTACCGCTTTGACTCTCGTTCGACGGCCAGCGCCTTCCTAGAGATGCCCGCAGGTCGCAACCTGTTTGGGAATCTTAACTACAACCGTCAGTTGGACGGTTGGAACCTTAGTTTTTACGGGAACGCGAGTCAGGCGCTGACGGGTTCCAAGTTCCAAAGCCAAAGCTACTCGATGGCGCTTGAGCGAGACCCGATGAAGGTAGGGAAGCTTCCGATCAAGCTGTTCTACGGCATAACTGCGGACCACAAGACGGCAACCACCACCCTTGGCAACTCAGCCCAGTCCGGCTATGGCGTCCGGGTGCGCTCGCAACTGAACCCAACGAGAATCGACAACTACTCGACGCTCAACGCTTCCTTCGCGGTGAGTCAACTCGAGGGTCGAAACGTTGCACAAGGATTGACCCTCCTTGGCAGTGCGAGCCTTTCTCGGCAACTGGGCAACGCCGCATCGATGGTGGCTACTTACGACTACTCCCAAGATCCGTTTAGCTCCCAGCTGTTGGGAAGCCATCGACTTAGCCTGCAGGCCTTCTACAATTCGGGTCGAACAGGCTTTACGTTCTTTGGCACAAAGTCGTTGGACCTTGATCGCTATAGCTACTATGCGGACATGAACTACCGCGTCAGCGGGCTCTGGCGACTGATGGGGTCGTATACGTTTGACAAGTATTTGAACGATTCCTACCTCGACTACAACGCGACCATCGCCTATCGATTGGGGATTCGAGAACTGGGACTCACTTGGTCCTACCGCACCAAGCGCTTTGGTATTCAGGTATTTGGTGCGACGCTTAACTAGCGCACTATTCGTCCTGCTTGCCGCTTCTCTTGCCTCGGCAGATGGGTTTGGCCGGTTTGGCTATAAGGAACGTCCTGTTCTTCCGGGGATCGACTTGGACCTTGACGGACTCACTTCCCGAACGTCCAGCGCGGACAAGATTTGGTTTGGTGCTCCAGCCAGGCAATGGAAGGCAATCGCCACGTCGGAAATTGGACAGACCATTCAGCTAAACGCCCAAGCCCTGGGGCCACAGAAATTACGATACAGCCTTTGGCAATCGGGTATCTCCCTCTACTTTGAGAAAGGACTTCAGTTCAAAATCGGATCGACCGGGTGCCCCTACCTAACCTGGGCAGAAGGAACAGTTGGCGAAGGCGTGCCGACTCCCGATACGAATTGGGTTCTCATCTCCTTTCGGACTCCTCAGCCTCCGATCCTGCTGGTCATGGAGTCGGGACAAGGAAGCTATAAGTTTTCAGGCAAAGCTGGAGCTTGGGTTCTCAAGTCGGAGAAACCGTTTGTCGGATGGGTGAGGGTGATCCAGCCTTTGGGAACGGCTGAAGTAGCGGCGAACAGCGCGGCGGCGCTTGGACAACTTACAAAGCGCGTTTTTGAGAACGTTTCAATCTGGACACAGGCCGCTCCACTGTCAACTGGCCTGAGCGTGAAGGGCGATGCGACGTCGGTGGAGGCCACTTGGACCTTCGATCGGCCAGGAGCCATCGTGCCGATTGGGGCGGCGCTCGCAAATCTGGGCGGATACCCCATCAAGATTCTCAGCAAAATCAGGCGCCTCAGCGAGTGGAACGACGAGGGTCCGATCGCAGTTTGCGAGGAGCAGATACTCAAGGTGAGGTTTCCGATTCGTCGAGTGCCTCTTGGAAGAAGCCTTGCCTTGGGCAAGCGACCCATGGCACTCCTCGGAACGGTCTCGCCGATAGACATTCCCAGCATCACGGAGCTTGCCCTCGAGAACTTAATCGCCGACCGGGACCTTGCTACCTACAAGGCGGCGGAAGATGCGTTGGCGAGCTATCTTGCCGATGCGGTCTATGCGCTTGAGCCCGTAACTAACCAACAACTACCCTTTACCGCGACCGGAGCCGGAATCGACCTCGCGGCCTGTCATGCGCTCTTGATGCAGAGCGCCACCATTAGCAACCAATCTAGTTCGGAGGCAAACTCTCTTCTCACCTCGGTTGTCTGGCGTCGGGATGCTTATTCGTGGCGGGTTGCGGTGGATGATCCTAATCTTTCGAGGCGGGCCGGAGCTTTGGCCGCGATGGCGGGC
>JACMJO010000451.1 GCA_014380605.1 Fimbriimonadaceae bacterium
CTGCGACAACGGTCGAGAGGCTCAACCTCTCAACGTCGATCTTCTGGAGCGGTGAAGATCGGGCTCTTTCCGTCCTCTTAGCGGCCAAGCTTAAGACAGACGACAAGGTTTCAACCCCTGAGCAAATCGTCGACGGCATGGCGGACATTCTGGATGTGCCTTTGACCGAGGCTTCCAGGAAGACGCTGGTGGAGCTTTGCACCAAACATGGTGGATTGAAGGCCCTGGATGAAAAGAATCAGTCGGCAAATCTGTTTTCCCGGCTTGGCCGCGCGATGTTTGCGATTCCTGAATTTCAGCTTTGCTGAGCTAGCGCCGCAAACTCGGGTATCCACGGCTTAAACCGACGCCACCGCTCGATCGAGGTCTTGTAGATTGGCTGCCGCACTTGCCAGAGACTTGGGGTTCGTACTGACCGCTGGTTCTTTTCGTGATGGAGGCAGGCCTCGTCCCATTCCAATCCGGTGAATTCGATAAGTTGTCGGGTTAGGTTGTCTCGATCGGCAACCAGGCCTTCATACTCGACTTCCATGAATCGATTTGGTGGCAACACCTCCCTCCAGTGGGCCACGATCCGCTGGTACTCCCGGTACGCCGACACGATGTTTTTGCGGTCGTGGGCGAACATCGGTGGTCTCTGGTACGCGGTCGTGTATATGGAGAGACAGTTGTCCGCTGGATTGCGTTTGACATGGATGATCTTGGCGTCGGGAAAGGCGGCGTGGATAAGGCCGAGCATCGCGTAGTTGTGGGGCATCTTGTCCGTAATGCGCTTTGAATTCGGGCCAAGTTTTTCAAGATCGGCCAAGTAGCGATCTGCCAGCTTGCGAATCTTCTCTGCGTTTGGCTGACGCCCCTCATCGTATGCCTCGTTCTCGAATTCGTGCCAGAACTGAAGCTCCCCCGCACCGACGATTTCCGGGTGGCTGGAGAGGATTTGCTCCAATAGAGATGTGCCGGAACGCATCATCCCAACGATGATCAAGGGCTTCTCTGAATCCGAGCCCCGTTTCTTTAGAACTTCAAGCCGATGCGAATCGAACGTCTCAATGGTCTGGGTGATCCGTTCCTGGTAGGCTTCGCGGTCCCACTGCCTCTGCGCCAACCAAACGGTCTTGGCGCAACGGTTGCCCTCGTCGTAATAGCGAATCGCGGACTCATAATCCTCCAAGTCCTCGTAAGCCTTGCCGAGCGCATAGTTCATGTAGCCAGCGTCCCGGACATGAGTTTCTGGATCTTTGGCGCGCGCTTCGAGGTCCGCAAGAAGTGATGGATTGACATCTCGCGCATTCCTCGCCCGCAGGTAGTTGAAGTAGGCGAAGCCGTGATTCGGTATGAGCCGCATCGCCTCTTCGATCATCTCTAGCGACTCCGCGAACTTGCCCTTCTCTTGGTACCAGTAGCCAAGGGCCGCCTTCGCCAAGCCGTCATTTGGGTCAAACTTTACCGCCCGATGAAGATGTAGCTCAGCCTCATCGCCCCGCCCGATTCCCACCAGCGCGAGCGCCTTGACGAGGTGGGCAGTCTGATTCACTTTGTCCAACCGCAGTGCTTGATCAGCGGCCTCTACCGCGTCATTAAACCGGCCGCTCGTGTGGAGGAGTCGAGAGAAATTGACCCAAACTCCTACTTGGTTCTTGTCGAGCTTCGTAAGCTGTTCGTAGACCTTGATCGCCTCTTGCTCATTGCCCAGATCGCTAAGCGCGGCTGCCAAATTCTGCATCGCGCGAAGGTGGTTTTGATTGACGGATAGTGCGCGTTGAAACGCGGAGACCGCCTCGCTAAACCGACCCGCTTGCACTAAAAGGAGCCCGAGGTGGTTCGATAGTTCCGCGTCATTTGGACTGTGCTCTGCTAAGGATTCGGCGACTTCGATACCCTGGTCGAGCCGCGAAGTTGTGGCCAGGATCCGGCTTAAGAAGATGAGGGCTTCCTCGCTTTTCGGATCGATTTCAAGCGCTTGTCGAACAAGGGCTTCGGATTCCGGCATGTGCTCCCTGCGAGCCTCAATCATTGACGCAAGCACCAACACTTGGGGGTTTTCGGGCTCCTGCTCAAGCGCTTTGGCGACATGAACCGCCGCAGGTTCGATCTGTCCCCTCTGGAGGCAGAGCGACGCAACTTCGGCCTCGGAGAAGGTTGTCGGCTCGGACATGCTTGTTCAGTCTAACGTGACCTGACGGCCACGGCAACAAAAAAGAACTGGCGCGAGCATCGCGCCAGTTTCCTCGTTGTTGTTTACCGCTTACGTCCGGCGGGCATACTGGCGCCTTGCGCCGCCCGCTCATTCGCCATTTCGGCTTCCGACATTCCGCGGCGATTCTTCGCCTGTTCGCGCGTGACACTTTTGTCCATGTCAGGCGCATTCTGGAAAGAGTCGGCGCTTGCCTTCTCGCCACAGCCCACGGCCGTGACGAGAAGGAGGACGGTAAGCCCAAGGAGGCCTAGTTTGACATCCAAGGTCCACCCCAGAACTTGTCAAGTTGGCGAGTTCCGGTCATGACGTTGCACCACTCGGCTCGATTGTTCGCTTCGTTTGTCCCAGCGCCCCAATAATAGGCGACAAACTTCTCACGGCCAAATTTTGCGGCGTGCCCATCAGCATATGCGCCAACCATCTTGGCTCCAAGGTAAGTGCGTCGGGAATCCCATACGAGGTTGTCCCAACTCCACCACGAGGTGTAATAAATGTCGATGTACGGCCATGACGCGCTGTAGCCCAGGAAGTACATCCACCCATAGGGAAGATTCGCGTATTGGGTTGGAGCAATTGCGACTCGCCGAGCTACGTCATCGAATGAAGTAAGGGACCTCTGGGACGCGGCTCCACTTACTGCCGTGCAGGTCCCACCTTGCTGGTAGGAGTAACCGTCGGCATTCAAGCTAAGATTGGTGACCCACTCCCATCGGTACTCGTAACCAGCGCCGTAGAACGGATCCTGAAAGAACTCGCCCTGAGCGTTGTTGAGGTCGCCCTTCGGAATCTGTCTGGTCGGGTCAAAGAAGATCTGCCGATTCTTCACATATGGCGAAGTCCGACCAACCCACGTCGTATTGCTGTGATACTGGTTGGGGTCGCTAGGAGTGTTATAACCATAGTGGGGCACAGCTAGATCGTCGTAGTCTGTCGAGTACATCTGTAGGCCCAGTGCAAGCTGCTTTACGTTGGATAACGAGGAAGCAACCTTTGCGGACGCCTTCGCCTGGGCAAAGACCGGGAAGAGGATAGCCGCAAGGATCGCGATGATCGCGATCACAACTAAAAGTTCTATAAGGGTAAACGCGCGGCGTTTGAGTTTCATAACATACAGACTATAAGGCTATTTTGTTAAGATTGCATTATAAAAATCGCAATCTTTGCCGCTCAACTTCAACGAATTCTAAAATCTCCCGAAAAGACTCCATGGGCGGGAGTCTATCCGTGTCCAATGCCAGGTCTGGGTTGAGTGGAGATTCGTATGGAGCGGAAATTCCCGTGAACTCAAGAATCTCGCCTTTCACGGCCTTCGCATAGAGTCCTTTCGTGTCTCGCTCCATAACGGTCTCTAGGGAACAGGAGACGAAAACCTCCACGAATGCTCCGCCAACGATGTCACGGGCCATTTGCCGTTGTGCGGCCAGCGGGGAAATCAGGGAGCAGATTACGACCTGTCCCTGGTCGGCCAGCACGCGGGCAATCTCCGCCGTTCGGCGAATGTTCTCGTCACGATCCTCCTGCTTGAAGCCAAGATCCCGGTTCAGACCAGCCCGTAGCAGGTCTCCATCCAATCGCGCAGTCGGAACTCCTTGCCCTCGGAGCGAAGCGGCCAACAACTCGGCGAGCGTACTCTTGCCGGAACCGCTCAAGCCGGTTAGCCATACGACAAGGCCGAGGTTCTTCGGGCTACGGTCGTCGATTGTTGCCGGAGCCTTAGTCACCATTCCCGCTGCAGCAACCTCGTTGGTATCGGCGTCGACCAACGTGAAACTTCCGGTGACCCGATTTCGGGCGAAAATATCTACCCAAATGGGCACACTTGTGTTCACTACCACTTTGCCAATCTCATTGATAGACAGACTTGTAGAGTCCTCGCGGTGAAGCGTTTCTGGATTAATTCGATGGACCAACTCCGCAATCTCGCACTGGGCATTCCCGGTGGCCTGGAGCAGTCGATACTTCTTGGCAATTTTCGAAGGGTTGTCGCCCATCCAACAGATCGTGGCTTCGAAGGAGGACGTGGATGTTGCTCGGTTTTTTGGCCTCACCAGCAGGCTCCCTCGACCCACGTCGATCTCATCAGCCAACTCAATGACGGCTGCTTCGCCCGCTGAACACTTCTTAGCCATGCCCCGGGGGGTTCGAATGGATGCAATTGTCGCCGCCTGGTTTCCCGGCATCGCTACCACTTCTTCACCCACCCGAATGGTTCCTGATGCCGCCTGCCCAGCAAGTCCCCTAAGCGTTCGATTGGGCCTAATCACAAATTGAACAGGAAATCGAAAGTCAAACGGCTCCTGACGGAACTCTGTCTCGACGTTTTCCAAATAGGTGAGGACATTCGCGCCACGGTTCCAAGGCATCATCGAACTATCTGTCGCAACATTTTCGCCGCTTAAGGCGCTCATCGGCGCAAAGCTCAAGTCCGCAAACTCTAACCCGCCAAGGGCCGACCTCATCTGACCGCAAAGGGCATCAAAATCGTCCTGTTGGTACGAGACCAAGTCCATCTTGTTAATCGCGATAAGAACGTGCGGCACTCGCAAAAGGGATGTGAGAAACGCGTGTCGGTAAGTTTGAGCGGATGGACCTTTCTCGGCATCGACGATGAGGATGGCAATGTCTGCCGTCGACATACCCGTGAACATGTTTCGCGTGTACTGAGCGTGCCCAGGAGTATCGGCCAATAAGAAACGCCGTCTTGCCGTGGAAAACGGGCGGTATGCCACATCGATCGTGATCTTCTGACTGCGTTCGGCCCGTAGCCCGTCGGTAATCAAGGCTAAGTTCACTCCCTCCTCGCCGGATTGTCGACTTGTGCGCGCGACTGACTCGTACTGGTCATCCATGATTGCATCGCAGTCGTAGAGCAACCGCCCGATGAAAGTGCTCTTGCCGTCATCGACGCTTCCGGCGGTGGCTACCCTCACTAATGGCCGAGGATCGACCATTAGAAGTATCCCTCCCGCTTGCGATCCTCCATCGCGGATTCGGAACGTTGGTCATCGGCTCTGGTGCTTCTTTCTGTGAGGTTTACCGTTTTGAGCTCCTCGATGACGTCGTCAACATTGGCGGCTTCGCTAAGAACAGCTCCAGTGCACGTGGCATCGCCGACGGTCCGAAATCGAATCGTCTTTAGCTCAGGCTCTTCCCCCTTGACCAGAGAGATGAACTTGGAGGCGGCGAGCCATACCGATCCTCTTGGAACTACCATTCTCTGATGGGCAAAATAAAGGTCAGGCACTTCAATCTGTTGCCACCGGATATATTCCCACACGTCCAACTCGGTCCAATTGTTAAGCGGGAAGACTCGGAAATGCTCTCCGTGGTGCTTAAAGCTATTGAAGATTTGCCAGACCTCAGGCCTCTGAAGACGAGGCTCCCATTGTCCGAAGCTGTTTCGGTGCGAGAAGAATCGCTCTTTGGCCCGTGACTTTTCCTCATCTCGTCGCGCGCCACCAATGGCGGCATCGAGACGCAGTTCCTTAATGGCATCTAGCAGGGTTATTGATTGAAGCGAGTTCCGGCTTGGATTGCTACCGACTTCCTCTATTGCCTTTCCAGAGTCGATGGAATCTTGAACGTGGCGAACTTCAAGCGCGAATCCAGAACTCTGAGTAAATCGGTCTCGAAATTTGATCGTCTCCTCAAAGTTATGGCCAGTGTCGATGTGAAGTAAGAAAACAGGCGGTGGGGCTGGGGCAAAGGCAAGCTTGGCAAGGTGGGCCACAACGATGGAATCCTTACCACCAGAGAAAAGCAGGGCCACGCGGTCGAATTGTGCAGCGCATTCTCGCAAAACGTAGATTGCTTCCGCTTCGAGTTCTTCGAGCGCCGATCTAAGCTTCATGGCAGTCAGGATGATATGCCATTCGGTGCCGGATAGCGCTACTTTGTGAGTGGATTACACCGAAAGTGGCGCAATCATTTTTCCCGCTCTACGACCACAGTTATTGAGTTGACCGGAGGCATCCCTTCCATTTCGCTGGCATCGACATTTGTCAGCTTGGACTCAGCCCGGTTCAACTTTGAAGACTTCGCGTCGTAGTACCCAACTGACTCAAAGTGAGTGGGCTTTTTGGTCTTCGACTGTGTGACGTCCAGAACCGAGGTGATCTTTGCAACTCCGTCGATTAGGCTATCTAGCTTTGCGGTGCCTTTGACCTGCGTCTTAGCTTCGTCGTCCAGTACCTCGTCTATCTTCACCGCTTGCCCAACCTTCATCGGTGTAGCCGGCCGATACGTGAGGAACTTCATGAAGATGGGTTGCCGCTTATCCTTTGAAACGCCCTTCTCGATTGCCGCGCCGAACTTGTTGTATCGCCTTATGGTGACGTCGCCGCCGGGTTGCTTCATTTCTTGGCCCATAACGTTCATGACCACGTCGTAGGCATTGGATTCCAGGTCGGCATCCCCGTTTTCATGGAGCTTCTTGGTTAGGTAACTGAGCTTGCCCACGATCGAGACATCGTATTGCCCGGTTGCCATTTTCATGCTCAGACCGTAAACGTCTTTCTCCCCCACCGTATAGATTCGTGCGGGGGAGAACACATCTTGGGCAGTGGCCAGGGCGAAAAACGCAACCAAAGCAGTGAGAGCAATCGAACGACGCATAAGCGCATTTTACGCCGATTATCGAAGGGGCGTTAGGTTCTAAACCAAAAGAGAAAATCACAAATCTTAATCTAGAGGTGCGGTAGCCTTCTTCCACCATGATCCGATCGCTGGCCGCCTTGCTGATTGCCGGAGCAACCTTCCAAGTGCCTCAAAACGAACGAGTTTCGTCGAATCTCACGTCGTCCGGCCATTTCTTGCGGCCGATCGGCAAGTCGATTGTTGTTTCCGGACGCCCCGTGGACATGGCAATCCATCCCAACGGCAAGTGGGCCTACATCAAGGAGAATCGAGGACTAACCGTCGTCGATGTTGCATCTTGGAAGGTTATCCAAGAGCTTGGGGTTTCCGGCGGTGCTTCGCACACAGGCATTGCTTTGGACGAAAGTGGAAGCCGGTTATTCTTCTCAAATGCCGCGTCGACCGTTCACTGGGGAAGCGTCAATATCAGTTCGGGACTTGTCAAGTGGGAAGGCAAACTGGCCGTTCCGAAGCCAAAGATTGGCGGGGAAGCCTTCCCCTGTGGAATTGTCCTCGGGGACGCGGGAGATTCGCTCTATGTCGCCAGTTCCCGGGGAAACGAGGTCTTCCACCTCAATGCCGCGGACGGCGAGGTGCTCGCTCGATGGGAGACGGATATTGCGCCTTACGATGTGGCTATCTCCCAGGACGAGGATCGGTTGTATGTAAGCTGTTGGGGAGGCAGGCGCCCCAAGCCGGGAACCAAGACTGCGACGTCAGCCGGGACGCCCGTTGAGATCGATGATCGGGGCATTGTCAAAGGGGCGTCTGTGGCCGTTCACGACACCCGGACCGGGAAGTACAACTCCTTTCAAACTGGGCTTCAACCCTCGGAAATCGTGATCTTGAAGGACGGTCGCGCGATGGTCGCCAACGCCAATCACGACTCGCTGACAGAAATCGACTCGAACCTCTCCAGTACGCGGACGGTGGTAATCAAGCCTAATCTAGGCCTCCCCGTTGGCAGTGCGCCGAGCGCCCTCGCGCTCGATGGCGACCGACTCTATGTGGCATGTGGAGGGAGCAATGCGGTCTCCGTCGTTTCGATTTCCGGTCCAGCCAAGATTCTTGGCTTCATCCCAACTGGTTGGTATCCAGCCTCGGTCGCGGTCAGCAAGGGCCAACTTCTCGTCGGAAATGCAAAGGGAATAGGCTCGCGGCGACCGCAAAAAGATGGCACTTTTGGCGTCTATAACTTCACGGGCACACTTCAAAAGGTCGACTTGGCCGCGCTCGGAAATCTAGAGACTCACACCGCGATCGTAAATAAGCTTAACGCAACGCCAACAATCCTCCAGGCGTTCAAGGTAGAAGCATCACGGGCAAAGACCAAGGTTCCAATCCCGGTCAAGCTGGGCGATCCAAGCGTGATCGAGCATGTGGTGTATGTCATCAAGGAGAACCGAACCTACGACCAAGTCTTTGGCGACATGAAGAAAGGCGATGGCGACCCCAAACTGTGCATTTTCGGGCGGCGGATCACGCCAAACCAACACGCGCTGGTCGAGCAGTTCGTCCTCCTGGACAACTACTACTGCAATGGTATCAACAGCGCGGATGGCCACGCCTGGAGTACCGAAGCCAACGCCTCCAGCCACTTCGAGAGATCGTTTGGCGGGTGGACCCGGAGTTACCCGTTTGGCGACGACCCGATCTCGACCTCCAGTAGCGGATTCGTTTGGGACAACGTTCTGAAATGGGGCAAGACCTTCCGCAATTATGGGGAGTATGACTACGCCGAGCCCGTGCCCAAGACCGCGACTTGGAAGCAGATTTACGAAGATTGGAAGTCTGGCGCCAACAAGATCAAGTTCACCCAGAACATTGGCGTTGATCGGCTCCGCCGTTACTCGCAGCGCAGTTTTCCCGGATGGAACATGCGCATCCCGGATGTGCTGCGAGCCAGCGTTTTTATCAAAGATGTCCAGCAGTACAAGAAAGCGGGTTACTTCCCGAACTTGACCATCCTTTTCTTGCCCCAAGACCACACCAGTGGAACGGAACCTGGGGAACCGACTCCCCGGGCGACGGTCGCCGACAACGATCTCGCCCTGGGCCAATGTGTGGAGGCCCTGTCGAAAACGCAGTTCTGGAAGAAGATGGCTATCTTTGTAATCGAGGATGATCCCCAGGCTGGTTTTGATCACATCGACGGGCACCGTTCTACTTGTTTGGTGATCAGCCCATACGCTCGCCGTAGCAGTTTGGTCAGTAAGTTCTATAACCAGACCAGCGTTCTTGCGACGATGCAACGCATCTTGGGCGTGCCCCCGCTAAACCAAATGGATGCCAGATCTCCGATCATGTTCGACTGCTTCACAAGCAAAGCTAACTTTGCCACTTACCGAGCCAAGCCTAACTTAGTTCCTCTCGACGAACTCAATCCTCCTAAATCTGCATTGAAGGGTGAAGCTCTGAAGTGGGCAGAGGTATCCGAAAACCTCCCAAGACACAAGCCGGACCTGATGAATGCCAGCGAAGCCGATCAATTCAATCGTGCCCTCTGGTTCTCCGTTAAGGGAAGCCGACCCTATCCAACCGCCTGGGCGGGCTCACACGGGCGGGGCCTAAAGAAGAGAGGTCTCGTGACGATCGAGGATGATGACTAGCAAGGCGGGTGGACCGGCGACGACTTAAATCAGGTACCTGTTCCATTTACCGGTCTAATTACCAGTGTCTTAAATAATCTTCGAAATATTGGAAACATCTTAACATTGATGATCGCCTAGCTCATAACAATCCGCCATCCGGCGGACGCCTTTTCAAGTGGAGTTAGAGTGATGAAAAGATCGATCGTTATTGCCGCCGCCCTCGTGAGCGCTTCGTCCTTCGCCCAAGTCAGTTTCACTGGTGCCTATACTCAGGATTTCAACACCTTAGCCCCATCCGGCTTGGCTAACCCCTGGGTCAACAACCTCCCCACAGCCTCGATGCCGGGTTGGTACTCCAGCCAGACCACCTATGACGCTGACGACGGGACGCTGCCTAACCCAAGCCAATACAGCTACGGCTCAACCACCTCAACCGAACGAGCGCTAGGTTCGTTGGCTCTTCCTGGTGCCTTCTTCGTCTACGGCATGCGGCTCAACAATGCGTCGGGCGGCACGTACAATAGTCTTAACTTGTCTTACACAGGCGAGCAGTGGCGGAGCGGTTCCATTTTTTCGGATCTGCTCATGTTTGAGTACAGCACCAACGCCTCGAGCTTGTTTACGGGCACCTGGACTCCCGTCGCTGCGCTCAACTTCAATGCGGTCAATTTCAGCGGGTCCGGTGCCATTAACGGCAACCTCGCCGCCAACCAGTCGTTCTTGGCCAGCACTATGACGGGCCTGAACTGGCTGAACGGAGCAGATATGTGGGTTCGATGGACCCATATCGGTAATCAAAGCCGCCATGGTTTGGCGATTGATGACATCAAACTCTCTGGCTCTACCTCGCCCGTGCCTGAGCCGATGACGATCATCCTGGGCATCGGAGCCATCTGCCTTGCCATGTCTCGAAGAAAGGTGATTCGCACGGCGTAGGTGCGGCACTCTTGTCGCGCCTACAACTTGGCACAGTCGACGCGGAGCGTGCAGTGGGCATGGACCCGCGATCAAGCTTGCACTGTGCCGCCTTAATCTCGGATTGCGCGTGAGGGCACGCGCGGTCCGACTTGGGCCAAGTCGACGCGAAGCATGTAGCCAAGGGCAGCGACCCGCCCCAAAAACCTTGGAATCTGGGCTAAAACCCATCCACCTTTCGATACGCGTCGATCAGGGCTCTCTCGCCTTCTTTCCCGGGTTTGGCATTCCCGTGCTCCATTCCCATGACCCCCTTGAAGCCTTTACCGTGGATGTGCTTGAAGATATTCAGGTAGTTCATCTCGCCCGTGGTCGGCTCGCGGCGGCCCGGATTGTCGCCGATCTGAAAGTAGGCGACTTCGCTCCAGGCACGATCGATGTTCGGGATGATGTTGCCTTCATGGATCTGCTGGTGATACATGTCGAACAAGATCTTGCAGGCGGGGCTATTAACGGCGCGGCAGATCTCGAAGCCCTGAGCGATCTTTGTGAGGAAGAGGTTCGGATGGTCGCGGAAGTTGAGGGGCTCCAAGACCATGATGAGCCCGTGGGGTTGGAAGATGTCGGAGGCTCTTCTAAGTGCCTCAACAACATTGGCCGTCTGGTAGCCGAAGTCTTGGCGAAGATCGCAGGTGCCAGGAACCACGGTCATCCACTTGGCCCCCACTCGCTTGGCGACGTCCACGGAGTCAGTGCAATTCTTCAAGAATCTATCTAGGTGGTCCTTGTTCCCAGTGGTCAAGGTCGGGTTGGTCCAGTCGATGTCGTTCACCACAAACACGCCCATCGTGATGCCAACGTCCCGCATCACCTTGCCCAGTTTCTCCTGGTCTGCCGCGGAGCGGCCCCTCATCCCGTTATCTTCCCAAGCCGTGAATCCTTCATCCGCCGCGAACCGAATCTGATCCTCGTCGGTCTTGGCATGGTTGGAGAACATGCCGAAGTGCGGACCGTAGTTGAGCTTGAATTTGGGCTTTTGTTCAGTGGCCATGATCGTCGGCGCAATCATACCCAGGCTAACGGCGGCACCAGCTTGAAGGACTTCACGTCGTGAGGGTCGCATAGGATATGTTTTACCCATTGTCGAGAAAATGCAACCAAATCCTTGCATATCACTAACACCCATGCTATCATGCATCCATGAGGTTGCATAAATGACGACTGCACAAGCGATCAAGCAAGAACTGGTATTAAAGGCTCCCAGATCCAAGGTCTGGCAAGCCCTTACCACCCCCGAAGGCTGGACTGGATGGTTCAGCGACGGCGTAGAGGGTGACTTCCAGGTCGGTAGTACTCTCACCCTGGATTTTGGCGACAATACTCTGTGTTATGGCCTCGTGGTGGAGCGAGAGGAACTCGAATCCTTCGCCTACAAATGGCACCCAGGTGAGGATTGCGCCATTGACAAGTATCCCGATGACCAGATGACGACCGTCCGATTCTCACTTGAGGATCACGCCGACGGCACGCTTGTCAAAATGGTGGAAACCGGGTTTGAGAACATCCCCATCGAGCGTCGGCCAATGTGCGTCGAGAACAACACAACTGGTTGGAAGTGGGAGCTTGGAGAGCTTGCCCATTTCGTCGACCAGGACATTCGCCAATCTTTGGCGGGCTACAAGATCGTTCGCGAGCGCACCTACAAAACCAGCCCCGAGGCGCTTTGGGATTTGGTCGCCACCCCCGGGGGCATGAAGAAGTGGTGGGTCAAGGATGTGGATGGCGACTTCACGAAGGGCGAACTCGCGATGCTCCACTTCGAGCACGAGGGCAAGAAGATCTCCGGTCCGTTGCGCGTGGTTGAGTCCAAGCGGCCCGAGGTATTTTCGTTCCTGTCCCAGCCCGGTGCGGTCAGCAGCACCTATGACGAGTTCAACGAAAGCCAAGCGACCACCACCACGTTCACCATCATTCCGACCCCTGGAGGCGCGCATCTGAAGGTAGTGGAATCGGGATACGACAACGTCCCGAAGCCTGGGCGCATCGATACCATGCTCGGCAACAGCGACGGTTGGACGCAGGTGATGGGCATGATCGAAAAGGCCGTCGACTAGTGGCCCTCCCGCATGCCATTTATCAGGCACTGGGCGACCCCACGAGGCTAGAGATCGTCCAGCGCCTCGGCGACCGCGGCCCCCTGCCAACCCTAGAGTTGGTGGAGGGCCTCGGCATGTCCCGCCAAGCGGCAACAAAGCACCTCCTCGTGTTGGAGAATGTTGGCTTGGTGGAGAGTCGAACCGAGGGCAGGCAAGTTGTGCGTGAGCTTAAGTTGGAGGTCTTGTCGAGTGCCGAAGACTGGCTAGCCAAGCGAACCGCTATGTGGGATCGGAAGTTGGATGCCTTGAAGAGGTTGGTCGAGGGGATGGAGTAGTTCGACTACTCCTGACCTTCTGTTCGCAATGCATCTAAGGAACGTCGGCACTCATATCGTTGCCGCGCC
>JACMJO010000452.1 GCA_014380605.1 Fimbriimonadaceae bacterium
AGCGTTGTCCCCTGAAGTTCGGGCGATGACCGCATTTGTGGAAACTCCTCTAGGCACCAATGAAGAAATTCTTCGGCTGTTCGACGAAGAGATCACGATGGAGAATCCAAACGTCGAAGACTTGATCGGCAAGCGGCTGCTTGCGGACATGAACGACGAGAATGGCGACCTGATCATTCGAGCGGGCGAGAAGATCGAGCGAGAGACGGCCAAGAAGATCGAATCGCTCGGCTTAGAATCGATTCGAGTTCAAGACATCCTCGGCCTTGTCGAAGCAACCCTGGAACAGGACCCAACCAGCAACACTCGAGAAGCCTTGCTTGACATCTACAAGCGACTCCGGCCAGGCGAGGCGGCAAACGAAGAAGCCGCGCGCCAGTTGGTTTACGGGCTGTTCTTTGATGTCAAGCGATACGACCTCGGAAAGGTCGGACGCCGATTCTTGAACCAGAAGTTGGGAATTCATGTTCCACTCGATGTTCGAAACCTGACCTCCGAAGACCTTGCCTATCTGCTCAAGGCCATGAGGCCCTATGTGCAGAGAGAAGCAGAGCGCGACGACATCGACGACTTGAAGAACAAGCGCGTCCGAAGTGTCGGCGAGCTCCTTCAGAGCCAACTCCGACTTGGCTTTGTCCGAATGGAGAAGGTTGCCCGAGAGCGAATGACCTCGACGGATCAGGAGAACTTGCTTCCCGGCATCATCCTGAGCGTCAAGCCGGTCAGTGCGTCCATCAAGAGCTTCTTCAGCAGTAACCAGCTATCGACATTCATGGATCAGACGAACCCGCTGTCTGAGATCACCAACAAGCGACGTCTGTCCTCGCTTGGACCAGGTGGTCTTCAGCGAACCAGCGCCAAGCTGGAAGTTCGCGACGTCCACCGATCCCACTATGGTCGAATCTGCCCGATCGAGACCCCAGAAGGTCCGAACATCGGTCTTATCAGCCAGCTAACGTCCCATGCCCGTGTGGATGAATTCGGGTTTATCATGACTCCCTACCGAAAGGTTTTGGAAGGCGTGGTTTCAAACGAAATCATCTACATGACCGCTCAGGAAGAGACGGGTCAGATGGTTGCGCCCGCCGACGTTGAAGCCGATGAGAACGGCTTGATCAATACCGAACGCGTTCAGTGCCGATCTGCCGGTGCCGATGTTGGAGGCGCAAGCTATCCCATCGTCCGACGCGATCAAGTCCAGTTGATGGACGTTTCGCCGGTTCAGATTATCTCGGTCGCAACAGCGCTGATTCCGTTCCTCGAAAACGACGACGCGAACCGTGCCCTTATGGGTGCGAACATGCAACGCCAAGCGGTGCCCACCCTGCGGTCCGAGCGACCTTTGGTTGGAACCGGATACGAGCGTGTTGCCGCCGTTGACTCCGGCGCGGCTGTAATCGCCAAGCGCGATGGCACCGTTGAATCGGTAACCGCCCTTGAGATTCGTGTAAAGGCGGATACGGGCGAGGTCGACAAGTACGACCTCCTCCACCTTGTCCAGAGCAACAAATCGACCTGCTTTACCCAGCGGCCGATCGTAGTGCCGGGCCAGCGAGTTCTTGCATTGGATCCTCTTGCCGACGGCGCATGTTGCGACCGTGGCGAGCTTGCCCTTGGCAAGAACGTGCTTGTCGCGTTCATGCCCTGGAACGGCTACAACTATGAAGACGCGATTCTGATCTCAGAACGAATGGTGAAGGACGACGTTTACTCGTCGATCCACATCGAGCGACATGAGACTGAAGCCGTCGATACTAAACTTGGACCAGAAGAGATCACCCGCGACATCCCGAACGTCGGCGAAGACGCTCTGAAGGACCTGGACGAGAACGGAATCATCCGCATCGGCGCCGAAGTTCGACCTGAAGATATTCTGGTTGGAAAGGTCGCGCCGAAGGGCCAGGTCGAAATGACCGCTGAAGAGCGGCTCATCATTGCGATCTTTGGTAAGAAGGCGGAAGAGACCCGCGACGTTTCCCTCCGATTGCCGCACGGCGAGAAGGGAACCATCGTCGATGTCAAGGTATTCAGCCGCTACAAGTACCTTAGCCCAAGCATCAACTATATCTACAAGGAATCCAAGAAGCGAGAGCGACTGGTCTGCGATCGAACGGATGAACCTCTGCTCCAAATCCCTGGCGACGAGCTTCCTGCCGGTACGAACATGACCGTCCAGGTCTACGTTGCCCAGAAGCGAAAGCTGATGGTTGGCGATAAGATGGCGGGACGCCACGGAAACAAGGGCGTTATCTCCAAGGTTCTGCCTTTGGAAGATATGCCGTTCTTGAACGATGGCACTCCGGTCGACATCGTGCTGAACCCACTCGGCGTTCCCAGCCGTATGAACATAGGCCAGATTCTGGAGACCCACCTTGGCTACGTTGGCAAGCACCTCGGAGTCGAGTACAAGTGCCCCGCATTTGAAGGCGCGACCGAGTTGGAAGTTCTTGGCGAGATGGATCGCCTTGCCGAGCACCTGCGGAAGCAATGCCTCGCAGGCTACGTCAACGGCGAGCTTCTTCTCAAGGTGAACTTCCGCAAGTCGGACACGTTTGAAGATTCCTTGGCCAAGGTAGAAACTCGGCTCAGAGAGCTTGGCGAGCTTGGCTTAGAGCGCATCTCGCGCATCGTGGCGGCGCCGCCAACGATGACAACCGGCGAAATGCTCGAAGTGGATATCGAAACTTGGGAAACCGAGGACTTGGATGCCATTCAGGCTGAGAAGTCGCACAAGGCCAAGAACGATGTCTATGCGGGCATCATTCAGATCATCAGCAAGAACGTTCACGATCGAGCGGGAATCGATCCTCGAACCTGTAAATCCATCGTCCGCGATGGCTTGACGGGCGACGTGGTTCCCAACAAGCTGACGGTCGGAATCATTTACATGCTGAAGCTCGAGCACCTTGCGGATGAGAAGATCCACGCTCGATCCATCGGCCCATACTCCCTTGTAACCCAGCAACCCTTGGGTGGTAAGGCGCAGTTTGGCGGCCAGCGATTTGGTGAAATGGAAGTTTGGGCCTTGGAAGCCTACGGAGCCGCTTATACTCTCCAAGAACTCCTGACCATCAAGTCAGACGATGTCATGGGACGAGTGAAGGCTTACGAGAGCATCGTGAAGGGCGAAACTCTTGCCGAGCCAGGAATCCCCGAGTCCTTCAAGATTCTGGTGAACGAACTTCGTTCGCTGTGTCTGAAGGTCGCGGTTGAGGACGCGAATAACAAAGAATTGCCGCTTAAGGATCTTGACGAACTCAGTGGAGGCGACGACATGCGCCTCGCTCGTTCAGTAGGGTTCTTCAATTAAATTGCTCGATTGTGGATTGCTTGATTTTCGAATCAAGCAATTCAGCAATTCAGCATTCAAGCAATCGATTAACGGAGAAAAATGCCAGACGTAAGCCTGTTCGACAAAATCAGGATTGGGATCGCCAGCGGGGAAGATATCCTCGGTTGGACTCACGGTGAAGTAAAGAAGCCGGAGACGATCAACTACCGAACATTCAAGCCCGAGCGAGATGGGCTATTTTGTGAGCGCATCTTCGGTCCGGTGAAGGACTGGGAATGTGCTTGCGGTAGATACAAGAAGATCAAATACAAGGGCATCACCTGCGAGCGCTGCGGCGTCGAGGTCACCCGAAGCAAAGTGCGCCGCGAGCGCATGGGCCACGTTGAGTTAGCGGCCCCGGTTTGCCATATCTGGTACCTAAAGGGCGTTCCTTCGCCTCTTTCGCTCATCTTGGACATCTCGCCAAGATTGCTCGAGAAGGTCATCTACTTCGCCAGCTTTATCATTATCGACATCGATAATGAGCAGATTCAGGAAGCCTTGCCAGGCATTCGCGTCTCCGTGGAGCATGAGAAAGCCAGCCTGATCCAACAAATGCGAGAGTTGGAAGAGGATTCGTTCAACCGATTCACGGACGACCTCAACAACAACCGCGAAGAGTACGACGAGGTATTCGCTCGGGAGCGCGCCAAGGCTGTCAACGATCGAATCAAGGCTGAGTATCGCGACGCTGACGATCGGCTAAAGGACCTGGACCTTGCCGTTGAGATTCTGGGCAAGCTCGAGCGAAATCAGCTGATCGACGAAGACAAGTATCGCGCGGTTTCGAAACTGCTGGATGCCGTCGGCGCCCGAATGAACGTCGACCTCCGAAGCTTGCTTCGCGCCAACATCGGCGCCGATGCGATCAAGGAGCTTCTGGTCCGGGTTGACCTGGAGCGGCTAGCTCGTGAGCTTCGACAAGAGATCATCATGACCCAGAGCCAGCGTCGCGCCCGTGCGATCAAGCGGCTTGAGGTTGTGGAAGCGTTGATCTCGTCCAGAAGCCGTCCAGAGTGGATGATCCTGGACGTGATTCCGGTTATCTCGCCTGAGCTTCGACCGATGGTCCAGCTCGATGGTGGCCGGTTTGCGACTTCCGACCTTAACGACCTCTATCGCCGAATCATCAACCGAAACAATCGGTTGAAGAAGATCATCGAGATTCATGCGCCTGAGTCGATCATCAACCATGAGAAGCGACTTCTGCAAGAAGCTGTGGACGCGTTGATCGACAATGGCCGCCGTGCTCGCCCGGTAGTTGGCTCCAACTCTCGACCGCTCAAGTCCTTGAGCGACATGCTGAAGGGTAAGGAAGGCCGGTTCCGTAAGAACCTGCTTGGTAAGCGTGTTGACTACTCCGGACGATCGGTTATCGTCGTCGGCCCCCACCTTAAGCTTCACCAGTGCGGCATTCCCAAGGAAATGGCACTCGAGCTGTTCAAGCCGTTCGTCATGAAGTCTTTGGTCGAGAAGAAGATTACCCAGAACATCAAGACCGCGAAGCGGATGATCGACCGAATGCACCCGGCGGTTTGGGACGGTCTGGAAGAGGTCATCAAGGAGCATCCGGTTCTTCTGAACCGTGCGCCTACGCTGCACCGACTGGGTATCCAGGCGTTCGAGCCCATCCTCGTGGACGGCAAGGCGATCCAGGTTCACCCGTTGGTCTGTAACATGTACAACGCGGACTTCGATGGCGACCAAATGGCCGTCCACGTTCCGTTGAGCACCCAAGCCCAGGCGGAAGCCCGAGTTTTGATGCTCTCAACGCAGAACTTGTTTTCGCCAGCAGACGGTCGTCCGACCTGTGCGCCGGTCCAGGACATCATTCTTGGCAACTACGCCTTAACGTTCGTTTCAGACCAAGGCAAGGCCGATTACGACGAACGGGCAAAGCTTCACAAGAAGGACCCGGAGAAGCACCCAGGCAATCGGAGCTATGCAAACGTGGACGAGGTGATTTTCGCCCTCGATTCTCCAGTTGCAGAGCATCCAATTCACGTGAATAGCCCCGTGAACGTTCGTATCAAGCGTCCCGTGTTCCGACCTGTGGACGAGGTGGACTTCAGAGATAGCGTGAGCGGTCAGGAGTACCACAAGGTTAAGTCAATTGGCGAGGATGAAGAGGAGTTCGAGGAGCTGGTGCCTTACGATCAGGAGTTCGAGACCGTCGTGGTCACGGCGACTCCCGGCCAACTGATCTTCAACAGTATCCTTCCTTACCCTCTGCGATACTCGGACCAGTTCTTGAACCTTCAGCTAAACAAGAAGGCTCTTTCAGAGTTGATCCTTGCTTGCCACCGGGAAGCCGGTATGGGCGCGACGATCAAGTTGCTCGACGACATGAAGGACATGGGTTTCCGATGGGCAACTCGATACGGTCTTTCGGTTGCGATCACCGACATGGACCCGCCCGAGCGACGTGAAGAGATGATCAAGAGTGCGGACGATCGTTCCACCAAGATCACTCAGCAGTTCCGACGCGGAATGCTTACCTATAACGAGATGACGCAGAGCTTGGTCAAGCTCTGGACAGAGACGTACGACGAGATCGGTAAAGAGATCGTCAACGGTCTGACCCAGATGAACCCGCTCTCGATCATCACGGTCTCTGGCGCTCGTGGCTCCGTGAAGCAGTTGGCTCAGCTTGCTGGCATGCGCGGCCTCATGTTCAACCAATTCAACGAAGTTATCTACGAGCTTCCGGTTAAGAGCTCCTTCCACAAGGGTCTCTCGATGCTCGAATACTTCGTGACGACGCACGGTGCGAGAAAGGGTCTTGCCGACACCGCGCTCCGTACTGCGGACGCTGGCTATTTGACTCGTCGCCTTTGCGACGTTGCCCAGGACGTCATCATTAAGTCTAAGGACTGCGGGACGGCGGACGGCATTCTAGCCCACCGGATTCTGGATCAGGGTGAGACGATTGAGCCTCTGTACGACCGAATCAAAGGTCGTGTCGCACTTGCGAATATCGTCGATCCTAGTACGGGAGAAGAACTGACTCAATATCTTGAGCCAATCACTCTTGACTTGGCGAAGAAGATCACTGCCATCGAGAACAAGTTTGTTGTCGAATATGCGGCAGGCGAGACTGAGGAAGCGAAGCAGAAGGTTGTCGATAAGTACACCAAGCTTGGCTTCGAGGCCGACGAGCATGGCAACTTGAGCGTTCTGATTCGCTCTCCGTTGACTTGCGAACTCGCACAGGGAATCTGTTCTTCCTGCTATGGCACAGACCTCTCGACGAGCAAGCTCGTCGAAGTCGGCGTAGCGGTTGGAATCATCGCCGCCCAGTCAATCGGTGAACCTGGAACACAGCTCACGATGAGAACGTTCCACACCGGAGGCGTTGCAGGATCGGCTACGATCGCGAGAACGAATCAGTACAAGACTGGTAAGTTCATCCGACAGTTCATGGAGGACTTCGCCACCGCGACGGACACCGACATGAAGCAGTTCGACCCGACCAAGCTGTTGGAGAACCAAGAGTCGGTCGTCAAGAGCTTCTTCCAGAACAAGGATGAGATTCCGCTGACGATCAACGAAGAAGACCCCGAAGATCCGAAGGTCAAGAAGAAGACCGAGCGCCAGACGAAGGCCGCCCAAAAGGCCGCTCTTAAGGCCGATAGCGACTCCAAGAAGCTGTGGGAACGGTCCCGTAAGACCTTCTTCTATGCCTGGACGGGTGAATCCAGCGGTATCGTCCGTGTCGAAGAGATCTTCGAGGCGCGACGCCAGCCTCGTGGTAAGGCGATCATCTGCCCGGTCACCGGTATCGTCCGCGACGTTCGCGAATCCAGCTTTGGCCGATGGGTCATCGTTGAAGCGACCGTGCCGGTTCAGTCTCCCATCAAGGATGCCTACATCGGCGACGTGCAAACGTGGTCAAAGGGTGACGATAAGGTCGACGCGACTCTTGAGAAGATGATCGGCCAAAAGCTGACAACAGCAACCTTGAGCATCCTGCGAAAGGCTGAGGTCGAGAAGGTCACGATCTTCTATCCGATCCTGGTTCCACCGCTTGGTAAATTGCCCGTCTCCAAGGGTAGCAAGGTTATCAAGGGAGACCCGCTGACGGAAGGTCCGCGCGATCCTCACGAGGTTCTTGAGCTTGCGGGCGCAGGTGCGGTTTACGACTACTTCGTCGAGAACCTGCAAAGCGTTTACAAGGCCCAAGGCGTGGACATCAACGGTAAGCACATCGAGGTCATCATTCGTCAGATGCTTCGAAAGCGGCAGGTTAAGGAGCCCGGCGACTCGCCGTTCCTTCCTGGCCAGATCGTGGACCGATTCACGTTCATTGCCGCGAACGACAACGTTCGCAAGCTCCTCGCGGAAGGGAAGACGATCAAGTACGTCGATCCTATCACGGGTCAGCCCGTCGAACGACTGCCCAAGGAAGCGACGGCAACCTGGATTCTGCTTGGAATTACCGAGGCATCGCTTGCCACGGACTCATTCCTCTCGGCAGCTTCGTTCCAAAAGACGACCCGTGTCCTTACAGAGGCGGCCGTTCGTGGAAAGAAGGATCACCTGATCGGTCTGAAAGAGAACGTCATCATTGGCCGCCTCATCCCGGCGGGTACGGGTGTGAAGCAGTACCGAGACGTTGCCGTGGATGTTCAGCGAGGACCGGCATGGGCCGAGCAGTCACTCACCGCGTTGGTGGAAGCCGACGAGCACGAGCTCGACGATCCGCTGGGCGCCCTGTCATTCCCATCTCTTGCCGACATGGCGGCGGAAGAGTCTGGCTTCGGCGACAGCACATAGCTCCTCAGTAACGTTAGGGCCGGTTGACATTCCTGTCAACCGACCCTTTCTTCGTCATTGGTCCTGCCGCACGGAACAGAAAATTCCTCGGATTCTTCAAAAGAATTGACAAAGGGATGCCAATGACTAACCACTGCGATACACTCTTTCCCGCTCCTCCAGATTGGATGCAATCCGCGCTCAGCGATCTAGAGGATTCCACTCCGCTTCACAGCGAAGAGGACGGCGTCTTGCTAGGCTTCATCTAAGAAGGTTCGTTTTGAGCCAAGAGATGCCTTCTTGAACGGCTTTCACAACGGCTGGATTTGAGATGGGAATCTCATGCTTCATCCCTTCGATGTAACGGGCCTCTACCGCCGTTCGATTCGCTCTCAGCCTCTGTTCCAACCAACGACTTTGGGCGACGGGTACGACCGGATCAGCCGTCCCATGCAGTATGAAAACAGGCGCTGACAAGCGATCGATAAAGGTAACCGGGCTTGCCGCTTTGATTTCTGCGCCTGCTAGCTCTTTTTGCTTGCCCAGCACAGCCGCAAAAAGCATGTCGTAGCTTTTGGGGAAATCGCGCGACATATCGGTCGGGCCGAAGATGTCGAAGACGGCCGAGACTCGGCTTGAATGTCGTGCATATTCCGTCGACTTCAAATCTCTGGTATCTGTAAAGCCAAGGAGCAAAGCAAGATGGCCGCCCGCGCTGGCGCCACAAGAGCCAATTCTCTTAGGATCGATTCCTAGTTTGCTAGCATTCTCTCGCAGGTAACGGACGGCGACTTGAACGTCGTCGTAAAAACCTGGCCACCTGGTCTTGGGAGCCAAGCGGTACTGAACCGATGCGGCAAGGACGCCCTGCTTGGCAAACTCGAGGCACAACGGCTTCATCTCCGACTTGTCGCCCCCAATCCAGGCTCCCCCGTGGATCACCAACACAGCGGCTTTCGTCGCCACCGCCGCTTCAGGTCGGTAAATATCCATTTTCAGGTCCATTCCAGGCACCCGAGAGTAGGTGACATCCAAGTCCACCTTTGGAGCCAGGAATAGTAAAGCGAGTGTAGCGAGCATAGGCAAAGTTTACGATGCTAAAGATCCGACGCTTTTCGAATTCTGATGTTTGGTACGGGTAGCAGGGATTCGTCCTTCCTGAGAGGGATGGAGCTGTTGCCGAGGAGGTGTTTGATACGCTCTTCTGCTTCCTGAACGTAATCTGCAATCTGTCGTTCCATATCCGAGCGAATGTCCTCCATGTCGTCGAGCAGGCGAAGGATGAGCTCTACGCCTGCCAGATTCACGCCCATGTCTTGGGTTAAATGCTGAATTCGACGGACCCTTTTGATGTCGATCTCTGAATAGAGGCGGTTCTTGGCTCCAACTCGGGCAGGGATGACAAGCCCAAGTCGCTCATATTGTCTAAGAGTTTGCGGGTGGACGCCGCATAGCTGCGCGGCAACCCCGATCATGTAGACCGGCTGGTTTTCGCCCCTCATTTTGCCGCACCATCTATCTCAGCGAGCTGTTCCAAAAGTCTACGTTGCTCTTCAGTCGGCTTCTTGGGCACCGTGATCTTTATGCGCGCCATCAGGTCGCACTTGCCCCCGCTCAGCTTGGCGATTCCTTGGCTCGCTAATCTGAATACCTGGCCACTCTGGGTGCCTTCAGGAATCTTCATCGTCAGGACTGACTTCAACGTGGGAACCCTGATCTCGCCGCCCAGAGCGGCAACCGTAAACGGAACCGGCACCTCGACCTCCAGATGCTCCTCAACCAACTTGAACTGAGAATTGGGCGCCCACTTAACCGTGACATACAGGTCGCCCGCCTTTCCATTCGCGCCTGCGCCGCCTTTGCCTGGAACCCGAAGCTTTTTGCCATCGGGAATTCCCGCAGGAATGGTCACTTCCACCTTCTTCGTGCTGGGAACGGTTGCAATGCCTTCCCGAGTGCGTTGCGCATCCATGGTTTGGTAAGTCAAAACGCGCTTTGTGCCCGTGTCGACCTCCTCCAAAGGCAATTCGATCGACTTCTCAACATCTCGCGGCTGGGCGGCATCTAAGTCCTCAAAGTGGATTCGGTTGCCTCGCCCCCCACCGAAGAACTGCTCGAAAATGGACTCAAACCCCCCTCCGCTCGGCCCGGTTTGGTAGGTGAAGTCTTGTCCGGGCACGCCGCCTTGGAACTGCCCCGCTTGTTCCCAGTGTTCCCCGTATTGATCGTAGAGCTTCCTCTTCTCCGGGTTCCCGAGGACCTCGTGAGCTTGACTAACTTCCTTGAACTTGGCTTCCGCCGCTTTGTCGTTCGGATTAACGTCAGGGTGGAGCTTCCTCGCCAACTTGCGGTAGGCAGACCTAATCTCCTTCTCGTCTGCCTTGCGGCTCACGCCTAAAACGCTGTAAAGATCTTTTGCCATGCTATGGATGCTATAAGCTACATGAGTATATAACGCTCAAGTCCTTGTTTAAGGGTTCCAGTAGGGTCTTTTTGCGGTCCAGACTCCAGTCAAAGATGCCGATCCTTTACTACGTGAATCTGCAAAGCCTTGAAATCAAGATTGCTCGGAGCGAGAACCTGCCAGTTCTGCCCCAAATCGTCAGCCAAATCATGAAACTGGCCGACGATCCGGATGCGTCTCCGAAGGAAATGGAGCAGATCATCGAGCGAGATCCAGCCGTTACCGCCAAAATCCTCCGCGTTGCGAACTCATCGTATTACGGCGTGAATAATATTCCGTCCATCGCCCGGGCGATTAGCATGCTGGGGATGAACACCATCCGGTCGCTCATCATTGGCGTGGCCTACCAGCAGATCATCTCCGGACGCACGTTCGCCAGCCACTTCAACAAGCTGGAGTTCTGGCGGCATAGCCTGGGAGTGGGTACGGGCTCAAGGATCCTTTCGAAGATCAAGATTCCGCTTAGTGCCGAGGAACTCTACGTCG
>JACMJO010000453.1 GCA_014380605.1 Fimbriimonadaceae bacterium
AGGGTTCGTGTGCCAAGAACGGATACATCAAGATCAGGAATTGGTCCAAAGATCGACCGGGCCTCGTCTCCCGCAATGAGATTTAGTTCGGCGCTGATCGATGCGGGAGCCCACATGATGTCTCCGTTCCATGCCCCCACCTTATTGGCGAAGTAGGCAGGGGTTCCCGCCAACATACTGGAGTTAACTTCTCGAACTTGTTTCAGATATTCCAACTTCAGGCTCAAAACTTGCTGCCGGTTCTTGAAGAAGATGGCAAGCTGACGGCGATAGTTGTGTGTTCGCTGATCGTCCTCGGGCAGCTTCTCTAAGTACTGCCCAAAGGGATAAGTTGGAATCACAAGGCCGGTCTGAAAGTCTATCTTGGCTCTTTGAAGTCGCTTAGATTCTGGGAGCCAGATTGCTTCATTGGCCACAAGGCCCTCGCCTGACTGAAAGAGGTGCGGCATTCGCCGCTTGAGGAACTGCTCAAATGACTCCGGTCTTTGTTCGGGCCAAAAACCAATGATGCCCGTAAGAACGATGCTTCCAACCAAAAAGAGAGCAGATTTCATGATATACCTCCTACCAGGAGCCGCTAGGGTGCTCTTATCATAACACCATTTTATGTTAAGTGGTACTTAACAGCTAGAGTAGTTTAGACAAGGCTAGCCGTTACCAAGCGACTGAGTTGCCCTGCCCCCTTTGTAAGGTCGTGGTCCTGTTTAGCTACAAACTTTTGCATCCAACTTGACAGAGCTCATGTCTGCCCTTAGCCTGGAATCGCCTGCTCTATCGAGGTCGTCGCACGGGCGGCGGCTTCGAAGGAGCAGGTATGGAACCTAAATTCGAACTCGGGGAAACCGTGATGACATGGTACGCTCACGAGTCGTTACACCCCTTGGATGTTGTCCAGTGTCTCAATCGGCACGTTCACGGAGATTGGGGGGAATTGTGCGATGACGATATGAAGGCAAACGACAGAGCACTACGAGAGGGCTCACGCTTGCTTTCAGCCTACACCGATCGGCTTCGCACGAAGTTCTGGATCATCACTGAGCATGATCGGTCCTCAACTACAGTGCTTCTCCCTTCAGATTACTAAGCCAGGCAATTGCCTGGCTTTCATGATGGGTCCGCATCTCCGATTGCTACATTCGTCAAGTTGGAGCATCAATCGGCAAGCGATCTTGCAGGTTGATCCGAAACCCTGTATCAAGAGGGTTATGGCTACCTGCTATCGCTGCGGCAAGAACATCCGGCCAGACTTATTGAAAGTCAGGCGCAAGGTCAAGACGGGAGAATGGATTCGCAAAACCTACCCGTCCCAAAGGACTGGTGCGGTTCGCACGACGTATGGCCAACGAATCGTTTGCCATCGTTGCGCCCATGCAATCGATCTACAACAAGATCGAAGTGGTTCGGTGTGGCTCCTGAAACTGGGTGTTTGGCTTGGCATACTCCTCATCCTCCTGATCCTTGGCAGCTAATCCGGTAATTGTCCCTGTTGCACATAAATACCATGAGCTATAGACTGACATTCGGCTTTAGCAGGATGGTGAGGCATTGTACAGATATCGAATGATTGAGATCGGAACGGGTGCACATACTAAACTCTTTCAAAGCACCGGTGAAACGGCAAAGTACTTAGAGAAGATCGTTAACGAACATGCAGCCCTCGGTTGGGAGTTTTACCGAATCGACAAGTTCACCGCCACCGAGAGCGCTGGATGCGGCTGCCTTGGCTTCTTGCTCTCGGTGTTTGGACGGGCTACCGATCGGGAGATTCCCCACTATGTCGCCACGTTTAGGGCCACTGTGGAAGCTCCCACCAGTCAGGACTCCGCTGCACCAACCTGACTGGAAGCCGTCAAAGAATTAGAGGCTGATCATCCCAAGGAGCCTCGCAAGAAATTTGGGCTTGCTCCTGCTCTTGCTGGTGTGATGGCGCTTCTCGTGGCGTGCCCATGCCTCATGTTCGCCACCTGCATAAGTCTTGGGCGCAACGGTGGCAGTAACGCTGGCTATCCAATTGCAACTTCAGATGGACAACGGGAACAAACCACATCGGAGCAATCAATCGACGATCCTGGCGAGGGTTTTTCGGCCACTGATTCCGGAGACTATGCTTCATATCCCGATTCGGCATACCTCGGTGAACACTTCCCGGAAACAAGGCAACGCAAGCTTTCGGCGACGGAGGTTAGTGGCTGGCAATTCAAGAAAGTGCGTTACGCGATCAATGAGATATTCGCCCGGCATGGGGCTACCTTCAAGACCGACTCCATTCGAAAGCAATTTGAATCGATGTCGTGGTATGAGCCCATAGTGGGCCGTGACCCGCAATCTGTGCTTGGGCTTCTCTCAGGTGTCGAGAAACATAATCTCAAGCTGCTCGGCGCTCGACGCAAAGAGCTTGAGAAGCTTGGCTTAGACAAATAGCCTGGTAGCCGTTTCCGCTTGCGAAGGCAAGTTCTGGAGTATTCCCGGCAGTTCATTGGACGATAGGTGCCATCGATCGTTAGCGTTCGCCCCGAGGAGGCAACCCCTCCCGGAGGTTAACAATTGACTAATCAGACGCCGCCGCGCTCGGCGAATCCCTTCGCTAAGGAGCCAGGCTACTTTCCTTCTGCCGGACTCTGGTTCTATGGCAACATTCATGTGCTCAGGTCCGAACTGGCCTATGTGCCAGCGGCTCTTGGCCCGGACTGCCGAACCCCATCCGAATTGGATCGGATTGCTTCAGATGCTGAGCACGCGGTTCTCAATGGAGATGTACTGGTGTGTGGCGTGCACAACGATGCGCACCGCCGTGCGGCGATCGTGCCACTTAGGTGGGGAAGCCCGCGAATCGTCGTGTTGTCCGGCGGATTTCGGCATCACCTTGGCGAGAATCTTCGGTCGGAACCTTTCAGGGCTGCAAGGCTCTGGAGATACGAGTGGGATCCGATCACTGATCTTGCAATCTCCCGTCGCCGACCGGACAGCAAACCAACATTCAGTCTGCACAATCCAACCATAGATCGCCTCATCGCCGATCTTGCGGAAGGTCGCGTTGAAGGCTTATGTGGCATCTATAATCCCTATCCTCCCATCTTGAGGGAGTAACGGTCTCTTAGCCCTTTCAATCGTGAAGGGGCTTTTTCTTTGAGGAGTCGTTAATCTCGTTCTCCGCATACTAGGAAAGAGCCGAATCGAAGCCTTTTTTGTATAACTCCATCCGATTCCGGCCTATACACCACAAACCAATTCACGTCAAATTCAAGTCCGTTTTGGCACGCTAGTTTTTCCTCGATGAACGGTTGTTCGAGAATGGCTCCATGTCCCAGCCGTCTTCCGACAATATGTCTGGCTCCGCTACCAAGAACCGCTTTATTGCGGCGCTTCTTCATATCGACCGCTATAACGGCCGGTATGGAGGCGTGCTCTCAAAGGACACGGGGCTCTCTACGAAAGAGCTACGGCAGATTCTGCGGGGGCAACGGGAGCCGAGCTTTCTCGCCGTTGATCGCATTGTGAAGGCCCTTAACGAATTCTCAGAGGTCCATCTACCAGTCAACGAGCTCATCCTTGATACCGAGGATTCCTTTCCAACGGAGTTTATTTGTGAATTGTTCGACTGCAAATGCTTGCCACCCTGGGCACTTGAAGACGACGGAAGCCGAGTCCATCGCTTTGAGGGCGTTCCGCCTGGCCAATGGGACTTCTCCGTACCCCCGTTTGAGAACCCTAATTAACCAACACACCTATGCCTAAACGTCTATCAAAGTTTGAGCATCCAGAATCTATGCCGCTATCCGAGCTTTTGAGGCTTCGGCTGGCTTGGCTTTCCTATCTTGAGTTTGCGATGTGCGTATCCCGCATCCTCAGGCACCTTGGCTATACCGATATCCCCGTTCCCTCACGCCTTTCCTTCAAGGGGCCAAACGCGGACGGGGGAGTGGATTTGCGTGCGCGCAAGATCACTGAACTTGGTTCAGAGCCGGTCCTTATCCAATTGAAGCGCTACAAAGACGATAATCGGCCGGTTTCCCGCAGCGCTGTGGATGAGTTTCGCGGCAAGTTGCTTCGCGACGCGGTTCCCGAGGGA
>JACMJO010000454.1 GCA_014380605.1 Fimbriimonadaceae bacterium
AACCGGTTCGACGGGAACCTTATCAAGTCTAGGAGGACGCGCCATTTGCCAAACTAAAGTCAATTCCTCCCACTTTTCAGTCGCCGCTCCGGGCGAAACCTTGCCACCCACTCCAAGCCAAACATTCTCGGGTCTGAACACGGTGGCAATAAGTTCGTTTAGCTCTCTCGCATCGTACTTCGGAGGTTCAAACGACCGCAGGTCTACTGCTTGACGCCAAAACGGGAGTCGCCGGTAAGTTAAGTCGGTCGAAACGCGCTGGAGTGAAGCTTCGGCGATGGATGACTCACGAAGGACAGCCGCCACCATACTGATGCCCGTCATCGTGTCGGCGGGAACTACATCCATGCCCACTCGGATATGGTCGTCCATCACCTCGGCTCGAAGCCGAGAGCCTGTTCGCGAAGCGATGTCGAATATCTGGGTGCCGCTATAGGTCTTCGTCTCTTCTCCGAGGCAACCCGCAATCATCCTCAGGAGATTGCGGTGCTTCGTGCTTAGGTCGGGCAACTTGACCACGGCTTGAATGGTCACAAACGGCGCAGTCGGCTCCAGCCACTCGACGACACGGCTTGTTTGAATTGCAGTCGCCGCTAGAAGCGAAATCACGAGCCAACCACCGTCACGGCTTTTTCCTTGGAAAACGACTGTCCAGCTTCCGTGAACTCAGCCAAGGTTAGTCGATCCAGTGCTTGAAGCATCGCTTCTGGCCTGCTGGCGTGGCTCTGGCATAGGAGCAAGCCCCTAAAATAGGCGACTCCTGACGCACTTGTCAGATACCTACCGATCCAATTCCTCGCCAGTATCTTTCCGAGCGCGAATAGATGCGGCCAGTCGTTCGAGCCAATTCCATCGATCTTGAGTCCGATCCCGGATTGCTTCTCCGTTTGACCGACTATGACTAGGCCGCCAAAGATCGAGGGCGTGTAGGTAACAAAGGCTCCCTCTTCACCACTTCCCACCGAAAGTGCGAACGCCAGAGCGCCAACTGTCTGAGGTCGATCAAAGCTCCCAACCAGAGCCGCTCTTCCCTCTCCATATCCGTCGGTCTCGACCCTGCCGGGCTTTCCTCCGGCTCGGTCCTTATCGGGAACTCTGATCGCGCCTTGTTTCATCCCGATCGCCGCGTTGGCCAGAGCCGTCGCCTGCTTGACGTCGACCGGGCCCGCTATAGACAGGACCAAATTTTCTGGATAGAAGTGCTTTCTCTGCAAGTCTCGTAATCCATCCGGCGTCGCTTGAGAGATCGTCTCCAACTTGCCAAACGGATCCAAACCGGGCTCGCCGTAAGCCTGAAACCAAGCAGCGCTATTCAAGCGGGAAGAGTTCTCGTAAGTGGCAAACTCTTGCCGCATGATGTCAACTTCTTTTTCGATTTGAGCCTGAGAAGTCTCAAGGGGACGAAGGATTTCTGTGACTGCGGAGATCGCCAAATCTAATTGCCTCGGACCGACATTGATCTCGATCTGCATCGCATCTCTGAATGTTCTTGCGCGCAGATAGCTTCCGTTCGTCTCCAGTCGGCGGTCGAGATCGCCTTTCCCCCTGGCAATGAGGTGCTCTAGGAGGTGCCGCCAACCGTGGGTCTTGGACGTTTCAGGTACAGACCGCGCCGACGCCCAAAGCTGGACAGAGATCATCGGTTCATCGGGCATTCTCTCGACCAAGATCGCGGCCCCGTTTCTCGAGATGGTTCGCAAACGAGGCGGTTCCTCTAGGTGCAAAAGGGCGACAGAAAGAGCGAGGGCGAGCATGGGGTCTTTTAAGTATGACGGGTCGCCTAGTGAAAGTAGCTCGCCCCGTTGATATCGATCACTTGCCCACTGAGGTAGGCGGCTTCATCGCTGAGTAGGAACGAAGCGATATTCGCGCAGTCTTCCGGCGAGGCCATTCTGCCGAGTGGAATACCCTCCAAAATCGACGGCAACCGGTCGTCCATTCCTTCACGAACCATTGCGGTATCCACCCAGCCAGGGGCGATGCCGAACAAACCAATGTTCTTTGGCGCGAGTTCGACGGCTAGAGCCCGGGTTAAGTTGATCAGGGCGGCTTTGGAAGCAGAGTAAATTGAAGCGCCCGCCTCCCCGCGAAACCCCACGCGTGAGGCTACGTTCAGAATCTTGCCGCCCCCCTGGCCGACAAAGTATTGGGCTACGCGCCTCGTCAGGCGAACAGGAGTCTCAAAGTTGATCGCCAAGGTGCGGCGGTAGTTGGTTTCAAACTCGCTATCGCTCGACTCCAGAAAATTCAGCGGGTGGTAAACCCCAGCGTTATTCACCAACGCTTGGAGTGTTCCAGAGTCTACAGCTCGGTCGACGATCCCGTCCACACTGCCGGTGTGAGTAAGATCGCCCGCATAGACGCCCGAGCAAGCTGTGCCAAGCAGGTCCCTGGTCTCCTGCAATGCCTTGCCGATCTGAGTTCCGTGGATAGCAACCGACCATCCATCAGACGCCAGCTTCAAAGCAATTGCCCTCCCAATGCCCCTTGAGGACCCCGTTACCAGCACCCGTTTGCTCATCTTCGCAGTTTACAGAAACTTAATGTGCCCAATGAGGTTCCCAAAGTCGAACGAGAGAGTTATCCTAACGTCATCTCTATGAGTATGTTTAAGTCTGTCTTCGTTTTCGGAGTGGCCTCCGCTGGACTTGTTGTCGCCGGTTTTGCCGGAAGCGGCATGTCCAGCGACGATCCGGCAAAGTCGCCAAAGACATTGGCCGTTCCCGCAAAGCCCACCTTCGCGGACCACGTTGCGCCGATCTTCTACGATCACTGCGTCCAGTGCCATCGTCCCGGAGAGGTTGCTCCGTTCTCCTTGATCGGCTATGAGAATGCCAAGAAGTGGGCCGCAATGGCCTCCGTTGTCACCCAATCGAAGCAGATGCCCCCCTGGAAGGCTAAGGCTGGGTTTGGAGAGTTTGCGGACCACAACCAGCTAACTGCAGAGCAGATCGAGACTCTCAAGCGATGGAACGATCAAGGCGCGCCGAAGGGCAATGCCGCCAAAGAACCCAAGCCACCAACGTTCAGCTCCGAATGGGCGTTAGGTAATCCTGACCTCATTGTTTCTCAAAGCAAACCCTACAACATCACCGCCGAAGGCACCGACGAGTACCGAAACTTCATCATTCGAACGAACTACAAAGAGCCGGTCTGGGTCACGGCAATGGATGTGAAGCCAGGAAACCCCAAGATCGTTCACCACGTCATCGTCTTCCTGGACGACAATGGCCAGTCGGAAAAACTAGCGGCCCAGGTAAAAGATGGACGCGAGGGATACGAGACATTCGGCGGTATCGGATTCTTGCCGAGCGGTTCCTTCGGAGGCTGGGCGCCTGGCCTAAGATCTCGCAGACTTCCCGATGGCAAGGCATTCAAGCTTTCGCCCGGTGCCCGCATCGTCATGCAGGTGCACTACAACAAGTCGGGCAAACCAGAATCGGACCAGACTAAGGTCGGCCTTTACTTTTCTAAGAAGCCTGTCGATCAAGAGGTCGACCTTGCTTGGCTCTTCAACATGCTGGTTCGCATCCCGGCGGGTGAGAAGCAGCACAAGCAGGTGTACCAGCAGACCATCCCGGCAAACATCACGGTTTATGGCGTCATGCCGCACATGCACCTCCTTGGAAGAGAAATGAAGGCTTGGGTGGTGAAGCCGGACAAGTCAACGATTCCGCT
>JACMJO010000455.1 GCA_014380605.1 Fimbriimonadaceae bacterium
CCTTTCCGGGAAAATAGCTCTTGCCACCCTGCCACCGGCCATAAACGCGGTCTCCAACCGAGACATTCAGGGGACGGACCTCGTTCGTGGCCACTTCTGCCCGGTCTCCGTCATCAAACTGCACCAAGAAACCGGTTCCGCTCGCGGCCACCACGACCCCGGGATACCACCACTGAACTTCTTGGGGCCATCTGGCCAACACCCTGTCTCCAACGTTAGGCATGCCCGATTCTATCTGACGCTAGGCGCAAACGGTCAACATTCGGGTCAGAGCTTCCTTTGCCCAGTAAGTCACCTTCTCCGGAACCTTAATCTGGTTCACCACCCGACCCTCCGCCAGGTTCTCTAGCGCCCAGCATAGAAAGCTGGGATGGATGCGATACATGGTGGAGCAAGGGCAGATCTGAGGATCGAGGCAGAAGATGGTCTTATCGGGATGCTCTTTGGCAAGGCGGCTCACCAAATTGATCTCCGTCCCAATCGCCCAGACGCTGCCCGGTTCCGACGCCTGGACCGTTTTGATGATGTATTCGGTCGAACCGTTGTAGTCGGACTCCCGAACCACTTCGATGGGGCACTCCGGGTGGACCAGAACCTTCACGGTGGGGTAGTCCACCCTAGCCTTCCGGACCTGCTCGACCGTAAACCTTCCGTGCACCGAGCAGTGCCCTTTCCAAAGGATGAATTTGGCTCGCACAAGATCTTCCTCCGTATTCCCGCCCAAAGGCTTGAACGGATCCCAAACGACCATGTCCGTTTCGGGATCGTAGCCCAACCTGACACCGGTGTTGCGCCCAAGGTGCTGGTCTGGGAAGAAGAGAACCTTGTCGCCCTGCTCTAACGCCCACTTAACTGCGGTCGGCGCATTCGTTGAAGTACAAACCGTTCCCCCGTGCTCGCCGACAAACGCTTTCAAGTTGGCTGCCGAGTTGATGTAAGTGACGGGGATGACCCTTGAGGCGTCGGGCGTCGGGCGTCTGGTGTCTGGTGGCGAGATCGAAGATTGAAGATTGCTCTCTGACCTAGTCCCACTCTCGACTCCCGACGCCTCACGCCTCACGCCCCCCAGAACCTTCTCCAACTCCGCCCAACACTTCCTCACCTGGAAGAGATTTGCCATATCAGCCATGGAGCAACCGGCCGCCAAGTTGGGCAAGATCACGACCTGGTTGTCCGGAGTCAGAATGTCTGCGCTTTCGGCCATGAAGTGAACGCCGCAAAACACGATGTAGTCGGCTTCAGGATGGAGGTTGGCGTCTTTGGCGAGTTTGTAGCTATCGCCGCGATAGTCGGCATGCTTGATGATTTCGTCGCGTTGGTAGTGGTGGCCAAGGATGACGAGGCGCTTTCCAAGTTTTTGCTTGGCGGCGACAATGCGGGCATCGGCCTCTTCGGGAGAGAGGTCGGCATACTCCTGCGGGAGCGGGGCCTGATACATTCTATATCTCCTTATTGGGCGACTGGGCGTCGCACCTGCGGGCGGTAACAGTCGGTTCGGACGACGGGGTTGTTGTTATCGCTCTAGTCTTATTATACGATTCGCAGTGAACAAGAAGCCTGACCCAGTCCAAGTGCCCAAGCCCCAGGGACCTAGAAGCCGAGCAACCTAGAAACCAGCCCATCCGCATTTTTGCCGTGTTACGCGAGCGCTTCCTTGATTTTCAGGGCGGTCTAGCGTAAAGTGAATCCATGTGATAGCAACCGCATTGTTGCTGTGCATTGTTTTTGGAGGACCATCTTGAAGATTCGAGGCCTACTTATTGCCAGTCTCGCTGCGCTGGCGGCGATCTCATCCGCAGATACTTTCTTAGTGCCGGTAACGTTTACCTTGGCCCCAAGCGTCGATGGGCTCTACGATCCCGATAACACTGATGTTAGTTTTGACATGACGGCAGTATTGCCGGGCTACCAGAACTTTTCCATCACGGGAATCCAATGGGATGACATCGTGATTGAGACGATCGGCAACAGCTGGTTATCGGACGTCGTCATTTCTTTCGAAGCGACATCGGCTGAGACTACCGTGGCTAACTTTTACGACTCGAATCCCGGTACAGGTGACGATGCCTCAGGAACTGGAAGTTATTCGAGCGGCGGACTGTTGCCAGCTTCCGTGGATCTTGATCCGGATAACATGTTGCGCATCCACATTTGGGAGATTTTCGACGATGTGGCTGGCGCAGCCGACGCGACGGTTGTCTCAGGGATTTACACCCTACAATTCGAAGCTACGCCTGTTCCCGAGCCCGCAACCCTTGTCGCTCTCGGAATCGGCGCAGCCGCCCTCGTCCGGCGCCGAAAGAAGAAGTAGCTTCGGTATCTCAAATGCTGAAAAGGACCTCAGGCTTCTGGGGTCCTTTTCATTGATGCATAGTCAGGAGAACTGCTACACCGCAAAGTACAATCCCACCGATGTCTCCCCGCCTCCGATTCGCCATCGAAACTGCCATCCGTGCAGGCCGGTCTACATTGGCGCATTTCCAAGTCGGAACGCAGGTAGACCTTAAGCCCGACGACTCGCCCATCACCATCGCCGACCGCAACGCGGAACGAGTTATTCGCCAAGCCATCGCCGAAGAGTTTCCCGAGGACGGAATCCTGGGCGAGGAAGAGGGAGAATCGGGCGAGCAGGAGAACCGCTGGGTAGTCGATCCTATCGACGGCACCAAGTCCTTCATCAGCGGCGTGCCGCTGTACGCCACGTTGATCGCGTTTGAGAAGGGCGGCGAGGCAGAAGTCGGCGCCTGCTATTTCCCGGCCCTAAACGAGCTTGTGTACGCCGAAAAGGGGCACGGCGCATTCTGGAACGGCCGTCCTTGCCATGTCAGCGAAAAGAAGTCTGTGGCCGGATCAGTGATCGCGAGTGGGAGTACAACATCGATGGCGAAGTACGGGCGCATGGATGGCTTTCAGAGACTTGAAAAGCGAGTGCTGGCCTCTCGGACCTGGGGCGACGCCTATGGCCACGCGTTGGTGGCGACTGGGCGCGTCGAGGCGATGATCGATCCTATAGTCGCCCACTGGGATGTCTCCGCCATGAGCGTGATCGTCCGCGAAGCGGGAGGAGCCTTCACCGACTTCCAAGGAAAACACATACTTGCGCTAGAAGCTCTCAGCTCAAACGGCCACATCCATCACGAACTCACTGAGGCGTTCAGGGCTTGAGACTGCTCGGCGTGGACTTCGGGTTCAAGCGAATAGGACTGGCCATCGCCGAGTCCGAGTTCGGCATCATCACCCCGAAGCCTTCGATCGACGCCACCGGAACCTTGCGCCGAGACGCCGAGAACCTTTCCATAATCTTTAAGAAGGAAGAGGCCGACCGCATCGTCTTGGGCTTGCCGGTCGAGGAGGATGGGAACCTCGGCAAGATGGCGCGCGTTTGCCAAACAATGGCGGAGAACCTGCGGGGATATGGCATCGAGGTCGAGATGATCGATGAGCGGTATTCGTCGGTCGAGGCTGAAACCGCCCTTCGCCAAGAAGACCTGAAAGCGAGCCAGCGTCGCAAATTGCGAGACGGCGAAGCCGCCGGAATCCTTTTGGAGCGGTACCTGGAGAACCTTGAAAAAGCTTAAGAAGTTCTTGGTCCGCGTTGTCGCGCTTCTCTTGCTGGCGGCTGGAGGCGGAGCCTATTGGCTGAATTCGCAACTTCAACCGGTCAACCCAGCCGACAAGCCGAGATTGATCCGCTTTGAAGATTCCTCAGGAATCGTCACTGCTTTGGAACGGCTGGAAGCGGGCAAGGTGATCAAAAGCACACTCGCCGCACGCATCTATCTGAAATGGGAAAAGGGGCCATCCACGGTGCGGGTCGGAACATACAAGCTGGGCGGAAACATGTCTCTGCGCGAAGTGGTTGACGCCCTGCAAAAACCGATCAAACGCCTTGTCCGCCTGCCGGAAACCAACTGGGCCGCGCGAACGGCCAACCTCCTAGAGAAGGACCAACTTGGAACGGCGAAGGAGTACATGGCGCTCGTCAAGAGTCCCGGCGAATTCGCCAAGGACTTCTCATTCCCTTTTCCCTCTGATTCCCTTGAAGGCTACTTGTATCCCGATACCTACGATCTCCCACCTCTCATGCCTGCCAAAGCCGTGGTTCGCCGTCAGCTAGAGAACTTTGAGAAACGCGTTTGGGAGGGGCTTGGAAAACCGAAAAACCTGCATCGGGTTATCATCATCGCGTCGATGGTCGAAATGGAAGTAGCGCGTGACGAAGAACGGCCAATGGTGGCCGCAGTAATCGAGAACCGCCTCAAGAAGGGTATCCGCCTACAAATCGATGCCGCCATCAATTATGGAATCCAAAAGTGGCGCCCGTTAACCTATGCCGACTACCGAAATGTAGACTCCCCTTACAATCTCTACCGGGTCGACGGCCTCCCGCCCGGCCCAATCTGTTCGCCGTCCATCAAATCTATTAGGGCCGCTTTGAATCCAGATACCCACAAGTATCTCTACTACGTTGCCCTGCCTAGCGGTCGGAGCCTCTTCGCGGAAACCTACGATCAGCACCTGAAGAATGTTGCGAAGCGTAGGGCGGCAATCGCTCGAGGAACGCCCGAATGAGCGGATTCCGAACGGGTTCATTCGACCGGGGACGCATCTCAAGCATGTTCCACGCCTTCTTGCCCGCCCACGCGGTTGCTTCGCTTTTGGAAGTTGACTTGGAAGATCTCTGGGAGAAAGGGAAGCGGCTGATCCTACTAGACGTCGACCACACGATCGTGAAATGGCGGGCCGAAGAGTTCCCCGATGGGATCGAGGATTGGGTGAACCGAGCAAAGGCGAAGGGATTCGATCTGTGCATCCTGAGCAACACTCGGAATCCCGAGAGATTGGCGCGGCTTGCGACTCGACTTGGAATCGAGACGGTTCGCGACAAGTTCAAACCCAGCCCTGCCATGTTCCGGCTGGCAATGATCAAATTCAAACGCAAGCCGGAAGAGTCGATCATGATCGGCGACCAGATTTTCACGGATATCCTCGGCGCCAATAGGAGCGGGATCGACGCGATTTGGGTTCAAAAGATGGAAGGCCGTGAGTTCGCGGGAACCAGAGTGAGCCGATTCGGAGAGAAGCTCCTGCGGTCCACGCTTTACAAGGCCTTGGTCAGCCCGGTCGATGAATCGCCCGAGGACCCGGACTTGGAGGAAGCCAAACCGTCGGGAAAGCGGGCGCTCATTCGCCAGATCATCAAGTTCTGCATTGTGGGCGGGACGTCGTTCATCATCGACTTCGGCCTCTCTATGCTCTTTCTTCGCTTCATCCCCTGGAACGGGATGCTGCTGAGCGAGGCTCTTGGTGGATGGCTACAAACAACGCTGCCCCAGTTCTTCTCTTGGGCAAAGGATGCGCCAACCGCCGCGATCCCTATCTTGGGCGGCACCGCTTCCTTCATCGCGATGTTCAACTCGTTCATTTGGAACCGAAGTTGGACATTCAAGGTGAAAGGGAAGGCTGAGCGACTGGCTCAACTGCGCCGGTTTTACACAATCTCGATTCTGGGAGCGATTTGGAACACGCTCATCTTTAGCGCCTTCTCCAACATCATCGATGGCCACCCGAATAGAAGTCTCTTTATTGCCAAAGTGATCGCCGCCGGAGTCGTAGCGGTTTGGAACTTTCTGGGCCAACGCTATTACGCATTTCGAGTCGCGAAGTGAACGTCGCCTACGAATGGCATGATGTCCCCCCCGCCGATTTCGCCGTGATCGGCGATCCGGTGGCCCATTCTCGGTCTCCCCAGATGCACGAAGCGGCCTATCGGGCACTCGGGCTCAACCTCAGATACGTTGCTGTGCGCGTTTCGGCGGGCAAGGTAGAAGATGCCCTCGATCACTTCCGCGAGTTCGGATTCAAAGGAGTCAACGTAACGGTCCCACACAAGTCTGAGGCCATGGATTGGGGAGATCCAGACGAGTTGGCGGAAAAGATCGGGGTGGCAAATACCATCGACCTGCAATCCCGGATCGCGACTAACACCGATGGACCCGGGTTCCTGGATACGCTGGAACCGTTTGCATTCCCACAAGGAGCAACCGCCTTGATTCTTGGGGCGGGAGGTTCCGCGAGAGCAATCGCAGCCGTACTGCCCTCGGCCGGGTTCCAGGTGTCGATCTGGAACCGGACGGCCACCCGAGCTATCGGCCTGGCACAGGAGTTTGGGTTGGAGTCCGTGGACAAGGCAACTGCCCGTTTTGACCTTGTGATTAATGCGACCTCTGTCGGGTTGAGCAAGGACCGCATCGCGATCGATTGGAGGAGCGCTAAGCCGGCCACCGTCGCCTATGACTTGGTCTATGGAAAAACACCATTCTTGGAGGAAGCGACCGCACAAGGACTGCGGGTCGTGGATGGCAAGGAACTGCTTGTGGCGCAGGGAGCCCGGTCGTTCGAGTTCTGGCTAGGCATCAGACCACCCAGGGACGTGATGCTAGAGGCTATTCAGTGAGGATTCTGAAACCAACGGCCGAGAATATCGCGGAAGCCGGGGAGATCCTACACTCCGGAAAATTGGTCGTCATTCCAACCGAGACGGTGTATGGCCTTGGCGCGAATGCGCTCGACACCGAAGCCGTGA
>JACMJO010000456.1 GCA_014380605.1 Fimbriimonadaceae bacterium
GGTGTGGCAGAAGGTGAAGCTCATTTCAACCATCGTGTGCGCCCCGCAACTGTGATCCAAGTGGAGATACATGTGATCTGGCGCTTCGTAGTCTGCAACCCAAGCTCCCTCGCCATGAATCCGAACCGGGTCGGTTCCAAGCCACATTCTCGCCAAGTCGACTGAGTGGACGCCGCAGTCCACCATTGGCCCGCCCTCAACCATTCGCCCGCGCCAAGGCGGGCTTTCGATCCAGGCGCCGTCGTCTGGCCCAGGTCGATATCGTCCGTGAAGATTCCAAATGTAGACAAACCTGAGCGAACGGACCTTTCCAATCACACCCTGCCCAACCCAATCCCGAATCTGCGTCGACACTGAACTGAAGCGATAGCAAAAACCAATCGTGAAGATCTTCCCCGACTTGGCCATCGCGTCCGCCATTTCTCGAGCCTCATCCTCATCGTCGGAGATGGGCTTCTCACAAAGCACATGGACGCCTTGCGTTGCCGCATAGAGGACATTCTCGCGATGGGTAGGGGCGGGCGAGGCGATCACCACCGCGTCCAGTCCCACGCTATAGAATCCAGCTAAGTCCTTGAAAGTGGGCGGATTGCCAAACTTTGCCGCGGTCGCGTTGAGGTTCGCTTCGCTTGGATCAAAAAGGGCCGCGAGCTCAAGGCTTGGGTTTGACGTAATTGCGGGGAGATGGCCAAAGTTCGCCACCTCCCCGCAACCTACGATTCCAATTCGGATCACGAGCGCCTAGTGGCCCTCTTCCTTATGGTCTCCGCTATGGCCTTCGCCAGGCATGGAATTGGGAAGCGGCTGATAGTCTCCGACGATCTCGCTTGTCTTGGCCCCGCTTACGGCCCACCCAGACAGAGCCACAAAGCCCCCAACGCCGGCGGTTTGAAGGTACGCCGCCTCGGTGGCGGATTCAGTTTCCATCGTCTGTTTTGTCGTCGGGACGAGGCCGCCAGTTCCTTCCTGGATGCCTCCCCAAGCATAGGGGTCGCCCTGAGTAGGGGACTTTACATTTGGCGCGCTTGCGGATCGCATGCTGTCCAAGCCATAGGTCCGACAGCCAACTGCCACCACTGCAAGCGCAACGAGAAAACTAATTCGGTTGATATCCTTCCTTAGAATCATCTTCAAGAATCTACCTCAGTAAGAGACGTCCACTTTCTCTTCGTTTCCCGTAACGCTACTCTTGTAGAGCGCGTCGAACACGGCGTTCAGGATGAGCCCGTTCTCACCCGGGACTGGCGATGGCTTATTGTTGAGAATCGCATCGACGAACGCCTTGACCTCATCTACATGGGCAGACTCTACGTTGGGAATGTTGGCCGGCTTCAGGTTGAAGAGCTGACGGTTCTGTTCGGTAAATATCTCGATCGGACTATCGCCCCAACCCTTTACTAGCGCACCGGCCTTGGTGCCAAAAAGCTGGGTTTGGAATGGATCACCGTCCAAGTTGGCCATGAAGGAGCTCTCAAGGACAACAACCGCCCCATTATCGAACTTGATCAAGCCAACGGCAAAATCTTCGACGGTGAACTTGTCGCGATCGTATTCGCCCCAAGGATTCACCAAGTCGGGATTCTTGCCAAGGGTGTCCCAGGTCTTGCCGCTTGCGCTCACAGGCTTTGGGTAGCCCATCAAGAACAAGGTGAAGTCCAAAATATGAACGCCAATATCGATGAGTGGGCCACCGCCCTGCTTTTCCTTGTCGATGAACACGCCCCAGGCAGGCACGCCCCGACGCCGCAGAGCTTGGGCACGGGCATAGTAGATGTCCCCCATGTTCCCGCCCTCGATGTACTGCTTCATGAACCTGGCCTGGCCAGTGAAACGTTGCTGCAAAGCCACCTGAAGGATCTTGCCGGTATCGCGAGCCGCCGCACACATCTTGCGCGCCTCATCCGCGTTCATCGCCAATGGCTTCTCGCAAAGGACGTGGACCCCCGCCTTTAGGGCATCAATGGTTGGCTGGAGATGGTAAGCATTGGGCGTTGCCACCGAAACGGCGTCAAGCTTCTCCTCGGCGAGCATCGTACGGTAGTCGGTATAGGTCTTTGCAACCTCATACTTGTCCGCAGCGGTTTTCGCCGTTTCGGGATTCACGTCGCACACCGCGACCATTTCGCAAAGGTCGGGCATTGTCGCATACCCGCGCATGTGGCAACCTTGGGCGATTCCGCCGCTTCCGATGATTCCAATTCTAAGCTTTTCTGACATCCTGTGAGCCTCAATCCGAGAAGCGCTAGCTTACATCAGGAGGCTGTTTAGATTCATCCGAATCCATTGCTTCATCAAACCTTTCGTCAGTGTCTTCTGGAATGTGTGCCTCGTGGCGTCCTTTGCGAACCGCGTACACGGTTCCCAAGGAGGCGATCGCCAAGAGGACCCCCCAAAAGATGAGCGTGGGCATGTGGGGCACCTCGAACGCCAATTGATTAGGATGGTATTTCTCGAAAGTGCTACCAGTAAGGAACAGCAGTTTCACACCAACCCATCCAACCAAGACATACGCAACATGGTCGAGGGCCGGATACTTCTCGAGCAGGCGAATGAACATCGAAGCGGCGAATCTCAGCAGAACGATCCCGATAATCGCGCCAAAATAGACGACCCAAATCTTATCCTGCTTATTGTCGATAAACGTGACGCCGGCAAGGATCGAATCTACCGCGAACGCAATGTCCGTCAGCTCCACCGCGATAACCGTTTGCCAGAATCCCGCCCCAACGGGTTTCACCTTCTTTTCCTGAGAGTGCTTGTAGAAGTGCTTGAGGGGTACCCACAATAGGTAAAGCGCACCCACACCTTGAAGCCACCATTGCTTCAACACCACGGCCGCAAAGAGGATGGCAAGCAGCCGGAACACGAACGCGCCGACCAGGCCGTACATGAGCGCCTTGCGCTGCTGATCCTTCGGCAAGTGGCGAACCATGATCGCCAGCACCAAAGCGTTGTCCGCTGAAAGCAACGCCTCCAAAACGACTAGAGCGCCGACACCGGCAAGGTCAGATAGCTGAAAGGTCTGGCCGAACATCTGGGAATCTATCAGTATGAACGAACGTGACCCAGCACTCAAGGCCGTTGTCTGCCAAAATAGATCTAAATATGCCTACCTATGTTTACGAATGCTCGTCGTGCAACGACGTTTATGAGGTGGAACAGAGGATTACCGAAGACTCCCTGAAGGATTGTCGTTGTGGTTCGCTTGGGACCCTCAAAAGAGTCATCCAACCAGTCGGAATCTCTTTCAAAGGCTCAGGCTTCTACGTAAACGATAGCAAGAGCGTCAGTTCCCCAGCTTCGAAGACGGATTCGGTGGACTCATCAGATGACAAGACGAAGCCTGAAGACAAGCCTATTCCTCCGGCACCCACCAAAACGGAACTGCCGAAAAGTGTCGATACGACTCCCTCAACAAAAAGCGACCCCTAGCCGAAGGTAGGGGTCGTTCTTGCCCGCGACACGAGCGCTATTTCTTAGAGAGCTTCTCGATGTACTTTGTCAGTTCCTCGGGATTGGTCGGAACCTTGATCTCGCCCTTGATGATCTTGGCGCTGACTTCTTTGACCTTGTCCAAGGTCTCTTTGCCAATCTTATCCTTGGTGAATTTCATCTCGCTGAGACCAACGCCGCCCGCTTTGAGATCGTAGACCTTGTTGCCCGACGCAAATTTGCCAGCCGACAAATCGCTAACCGTCTGGTAGACCGCCTCATCGACGCGCTTGATCATGCTTGTGAGAACGAAGCCCTTCTCAACTTCATCTTGATCGCTATCCACGCCGATCGCAAACTTTCCTTGCTCTTTGGCGGCGGCGATGACACCAAGTCCGGCTCGGCCAGCGGCATGGTAGACGATGTCTGCCCCGGAAGAGAACAGGATGTTCGCCGAAACCTTGCCCTTGTCTTGACTGTCCCAGCTTCCGGTGTACTTAGCGGGAAGCACTTCTACTTCAGGATTGGCGGTCTTGACGCCAGCCTCATAACCGGCTTGGAACTTCTTGATGAGCGGAATCTCCATCCCACCAACGAATCCAAGCTTTTTGGTCTTGGTCGTCAGGGCGGCAAGGTACCCAGCCAAGAAACTGCCTTCCTGCTCCGTAAACAAAAGCGAACGCACATTGGGAGCCGCGACCGTAGCGTCTACGATCGCGAACTTAACGTTGGGATACTTTGGGGCGACAGCTTCAAGAGCTTTCTGCTGAGTGATGCCGATCGCAAAGACGATATCGCACCCTGCATCCGCCATTGCGGTTAGGTTAGGCTCGAAATCTTTCTCAGACTTGCTCTCGACGTGCTTCTCTTCGATGCCAAATTCCTTGATGCACCTCTGTACGCCTGCCCAGGCGCTATCGTTGAATGACTTATCGCCTAAGCCGCCGGAGTCGAACACGACTCCTACGAGCAGTTGCTTCCCAGTGGCATTCTTGGCTCCAGGCCTAGATGAAGTGAAGTCTCGCGATGCCGGATTGTCGATCGCTGAGTTTGAATTGCTCTGCCCGGCACACCCGACCACGGCCACCAATGCGACCATCGCCCCAAACCAAGTTGTCATTCGAATCTGCACGTTTTGGAACCTCCCCAAGCGGGTAAACTAACCTATTATGGCGCAATCTAAAGGATTGCACCCGAGGAGCTCCCCGTTTGATCACCTGCCATCTCACGAAGCTGGAAACTGCTTTAGACCAAATCAAAAAGACCCATCCAAAGCTTAAGCCTGCCGATGCGGCGCTTATTGCGAGCGCCCTGTCTCTTACAGGACGCCACGCGATTGCCATCTATGACGGCGAACAATATCGCTGTCCAGAGGACTACGAGAAATTGAGCAAGGCGATGGTTGGCCAGCTTCACATGGTGCAGGAAGGCATTGACAATACCGCTCCGAAGAAGGTTCTTAAGACCGCTCCAGAAGAAGAACCAGTAGTGGTGACGGTAGGATTGATGCCAAACCTCGCTGCCGGCGAGCGCATCCTTGAGGGTCGAGACGAGTTAAAAGCAAAACTCAGCGACATCCTTACCGACGGCGTCGAGTTCGTCTACTCAGGCATCGATATCCTTTGGCAATGGTCTTTGGATCGGGTCAACTGGTCCACGGTTAGCGACTCCGAGCTAAGTCGGCGAATCAAAATCAAAGCCAGCTTCACCGAAGGTGCGGTCGGGATCGAAATGGGCGCCGCGGGCGCTAAGAAGAAGGCTCCAGCCAGGGCAAAGGCCGCAGTTGCCGCAATCGAAGAAAAACCAGAAGCGTCTGAAGAAGACTCTGATAACGAAGACTAGACCTCAGGGGTTTCGTTGAACCTCCTCGTCCTCCTCAAGCGATACAACGTCCCAACCGAGAGTTGGCTATATCGGA
>JACMJO010000457.1 GCA_014380605.1 Fimbriimonadaceae bacterium
AGGGTGCTCTTGCCCGCCCCATTCTCGCCAACCACGCCATGAACCTCGCCAGGCTCAAATGTCAGAGAAACGCCATCCAGAGCCCGCACGGCGGGGAACTGCATGGCGATATCGCGGACCTCCAATCGGGGCATCGGGTGAAACCTTACCCCTGACTTGAATTCAAAAGCACTTGCAAGTGCGACAGAACATTACTCAAAGGGCAAATTTACAGGAGGTCGGGGACGATCCACGGAAACTCGCGCAGTTTCGGGCTCGCCCTTGAAATCAACCAACGTGGCGATATAGAGGACTACCATCACGAGCAAAGGAAGAACCACAACCATATTGGCCTGACTCCTTCCACCGGCAATCATTGCGCCCAGTTTGGCCACGTCTCCGCCCATCAAGATGACCCAAGCTAGGCAGAGGCACCATACACCAAGCGTGATCCAGCCCCTGGTGACTTTCCCAACCACCACGTGTCCTAAGCCTGGGAGAAACAGCGAGATCAATAGGGCCGCACGGCGACTCGCCATCGGGATCGCGCTGTCATCTAGCCCTCCCCCCATACCTGACTTCATCTGTTGATCCCGAGAGCTCGTCGCATCAACCCCAAGGGCGGACATGGCAACTTTGCGTTCCAAGTTCACGTTCTTTGGATCAAGCTTGGCGGCCCGTCGGTAGTAGGCAAGCGCCTTGCCGATCTGCTTCCGTTCGGAGTGGTCGTCTCCCAGCATTTCCAAAACCGTTGGGGAACCCGGGGCGGTTCGGACTGCTTCTTCGAGGAGATTTCTGACCTCCTGCTTATTGCCGCGCATCTTCTCAACCCGAGCCTGTTGGATGAGTTTTTCGGCCGCAAGCATCTGTTCCGGTGTTGGCGGTTCCGGATTCAGAGGCAACTCTATTTCTGTCTGGTTTTCAATCTTCCTGACCTGAGCGCTTTTCTCCGCGACCAACGCCTGAAGCTCCGCTAGGTCTGTTCGTGGTTTAGCTTTGGACTTGTCCTTCTTGGGTTTAGCGGCCACCGAGAGGTCCGGGATCGCATTTGCCGACATTTCACCGCCCGCCAACTTCGCGACGTCGATGCCCAGCAGGCCCTGAAGTTCTTTGATCCTAATCTGAATCTCCGCGCGCTTGTCGGGATCTTCTTGGCTGTACAGAGATTGACTCGCCCTGGCAAGTTCTTTTCGGAAGTCAGCCTCTTCCTCTGCTGAAAGCTTTCTCTGAGTTGTCTCAGCCGGAATAACAGCCTCGGCGATCTGATCAGCTGACTGGGTTCGGAGAAAGGTCTCTAGTTCAGAGATACGAGCCTGAAGCACCCTGACGATATCAGGATCGTCCGTAGAGGCGAGTTTCTCGGCCAAACGCAAGAGCTCCGCCCTTGCTTCAGTCGGACTTTGATCGGGGACGGCTTGATCCACTGCTATGAAGACGGGTTAGAGGGCCACAATTGCTCCCAAAACCTTTGCTCCAGTCGCATTTGAGCCTGATCGAGCATTCTAAGCAAGTCTTCAAACTTCTCCCGGCGGAAATTGCGCTGTACCTGGGCAAGTTCGCCGAGGTCATAGGGGTCGGACTCGATTCCGAGCGGTGGAGCCGGAGACTCCTCCATGATCCTTTCGATATCCATCTCTTCCTTGACCCATTTTCGTCGCTGATCTAATAGTCCAACGAACGTTCGAACCTGCTCTACCGTTACATCGGTCAGACTCGTCATGAGCATCTTGATGTTGTCTCGAAGGTACACGAACATATCCCGATCTTGATCGTCGGGGTCCGGGCTGAAAGTGACCCTAGGTGGATAATTTGGTGGTGGCTTTGATCCAGACGTTTTGGTAGGCAACAGCTCCGATACCATTCTTCAGACTCCCATGTCCGCACCCAAAAAGACCGCATCTGTTCAAGTTTTGGGGTGACAAACTATGATATACCAACTCTTGTCGAATTGGGCGCAAAAATGCGTTAATTTGCCGTTAAGCCGGTTCGACTGGGTAGTCGGGACTTGTTTGAAACGAATTCCAGAGGGTTTCTAGGTCATAGAATTGACGTGTTTCCTCGCGCATGACGTTCAGAACAACATCGCCATAATCTTGAAGCACCCAGCCAGAGTTCTCACCCTCGACTCGTACCGGCTTTTCCTTCATTCGAGTCAGCTCTTCCCGGACTTTGTCGGCAATCGAACTTATGTGCCGATCGCTGGTTCCGCTACAAACCACGAAGTAGTCGGTGATCGAGGTCTTGCCGCGAACGTCGAGGGTTTCCATTCGCTCGGCCTTTAGGTCGTCGGCGGCGTCGATGATGTGCTGGAGTTTTTCTGTGGATGTCATTAAATTCGGTAGAGCTTGTTGTCTTCAATGTACTTGATCACGGACTTGGAAACCCAGGGGCCGATGCTTTGACCCTTAATCACCTTGGTCCGAATCTCGGTTGCCGATATGTCGAGCGGCTTCATTTCGATGAGGTCGATATCCTCGCGATAGTGGGGAGGAAGCAACAGTAGCGCCTCGACTGAGTTGATGGGCGGTCGAACCGCGGCCGCGATCCGGCAGAGCTTCAAAAGCCTCTCTGGCTGCTTCCACTCCGTCATTGAACGGAGCGAGTCGGCCCCCACGATGAACCAATACTCAGCCGGGCTCACATGCTGGAGCTCGGATATGGTGTCCACGGTGTAGCTGGAGCCCCGTCGGCTAATCTCCGAGTCGCTAAAAGCCATCCCCGGCTTATCGGCAATCGCCAACTTGACCATCTCAAGCCGGTGCTTGGCGGGAGTTGACTTGATTTTGGTCTTAAGTGGATTCTGGAATGCGGGCATCCAGATGACTTCATCCAGATTGAGGTTCTGTCGCGCCGTCTCCGCCAACGCCATATGGCCAAGGTGGGGAGGGTCGAACGTACCGCCTAGGATGCCTATTCTCATAGTTCGTCCGTAAATCCAAAGACTGCGCTTCCAACGAAGACCGTGTCGCCTTCCTCAGCGCCCAGGTCTCGAAGCTTGTCGATGACCCCGAGCCTTTGCAATCGGCGGTGAAGGTAGCGCACGGCGTCGGAATTCTCAAGATCGGTCATGGCGACCAAGCGGAGAACTCGTCGCCCAACAACCTCAAAGCCTTCATCGGTCTTTTCGATATCCCATTCAAGGTCATGCTCCTTAGACATCGTCGGCATCAAGACCGGTATATCCGGCTCGTTGTGTAGTTCCTCTAAGGTCTTGTACATCTCGAATAGGAGCGGATCGAGGCCCTGGCCAGTGATTGCTGAGATAGGGAAGAGGGGAAGACCTAAACCCTCAAATCGTTGGCGGATTTGGTCGTAGTCCTCGGATGGTACGACGTCGATCTTGCTCATCGCGATGATTCGGGGGCGCTTCCAGATGTCTTCCGAATAAAGCTTGAGTTCGCGCTCAATCAGCTCGAAATTGGCGATCGGGTCCGAGCCGTCCATCGGGCAGGCTTCGACCAGATGAACCAGCAGGCGGTTCCTTTCGACGTGCTTCAGGAACTGGTGGCCGAGGCCAACGCCTTCGCTGGCGCCTTCGATCAGGCCCGGCATATCGGCAACGACGAAGGTGTCGTCGTGATACTTAACCACGCCCAGGTTCGGCACGATGGTCGTGAATGGGTAGTCGGCGATCTTGGGCTTGGCGGCGCTGATTCGGGAGATCAGGGTCGATTTGCCGGCGTTGGGCATCCCGATGAGGCCAATGTCGGCGAGAAGCTTAAGCTCCAGCTTGACCCGAACAATCTCCTCAGGGGCTCCTTTTTGAGCGAAGTTCGGAGCTTGGCGGACACTGCTCGTGTAGTGGTCGTTGCCATATCCTCCTCGTCCGCCTTTGGCGATGATGTATTTCATGCCGTGCACGTTGAGGTCGACAATGTGCTCGTCCAGGTCCAGATCCCAGACAATCGTCCCGACGGGCAATTTGATTTCGATCGGCTTGCCATCCTTGCCACGCTTGTTTCCGAGTCCGTGGACGCCGTCCTGTGCCTTGAATTTGTCGTGGAACTTAAAATCGTACAGGGTGCGCCTGCCGCGCTCGGCGATCAGGATAATGTCGCCGCCCTTGCCGCCATCGGCGCCGTTTGGGCCGCCACGAGGAACGTGCTTTTCCCGATGGAAACTTACTGCGCCTGATCCGCCACGTCCAGACGTGAACGTGACCTCGGCTTCATCGAGAAACATAGGAAGTCAGTTTACCGGGGAGAGCCTGAAAGGCTCTGGGCTGTGACCCAGTTGGAAAGAGGCAAGGAGCGTCGGCAGTTGACGGCAGTCAAACCCGCCTCCCCTTACTCCTTACCCCTTACTCCTCCTCCTCTTCCTCTTCCTCTTCCTCTCCCAGCATCCCGGGAATGAGTTCTACTTTGATGGTCTCAGTCTCAACATCGACTTCC
>JACMJO010000458.1 GCA_014380605.1 Fimbriimonadaceae bacterium
CTCCAGCCGCCCTCGGGACCAACGACGACGGTCATCTGATCTCTCCGAGGCAATGTCTTCCCTTCACCCTCGGCCTCGCTTAGCACCACGGCATCGGGGTGCGCTTCAAGAACGATCTTCAAAGTTGGCAGGTATTCGATCGTAGGGAGCTTGGTGCGAAAGCTCACTTCCGCCGCTTCCATTGCGATGGTCAACAGCCGTTTCGATTTATCCTGAACCTTCTTCGCGTCCCATTGGACTATCGAGCGTTCGCTCTGAAAGAGGATGAAGTGAGAAACGCCGATTTCGGTACAGGCCCGGACGATCTCATCCAACTTGTCTCCCTTAGGCAAAGCTTGGGCGATGATCAATCTCACCTCTGGTTCTACCGAGGGCCACTCAATTTCGATGGGTTTTGCATCCCGACCCGTAAATTCACATCGAATCACCGAGCCATCATTGGGAAGGATCGCAATCTGGGCTCCTGCGCCCAGTCGAAGAACCTTTCTAAGCTTATCGACTTCGTGCTGTGGCAACTCGATGAGGTCATCGGACCGAGCGCCGGGAACGAAGACTCGCGGAAGGGCTCGAATGCTCATCAAGGCCTCTTACAAAGGGTCGCTGCAACCCAGCCGTCTTCCTGGATCATCTCCAAGAGGCTGAACCCAGATCGCCCGGCAGCAGAGAGAACGTCGTCCCAATTCGACTCGATGATTCCCGATACGATCCAAATCCCGTCTGGCTTTACGATCGGAGAGACCTCGCGCGCGATTGAAATCAGGGTGGCCGAAATGATGTTCGAGACAACCAGGTCGCATGGCGCGAAACCTTGCTCAGGCAAGGCCCGAACCCCCATACCAACGATGGCTTCGAATTGAACTTGGTTGAGCTTCGCGTTCTCGCGAGACACCTCGACGGAGATTGGATCGGTGTCGACGGCAACAACTCGACTCGCTCCTAACTTGCAGGCGCCAACTGAAAGAATGCCGCTGCCGCATCCGATATCTGCCACCGTGTAGCCAGCCGCGAGATACTTCTCCAGAAGCTCCAAACACATTCTCGTTGTCGGGTGATCGCCCGTTCCAAAAGCTTGGCCAGGGTCAAGTACGATCTCTAAATCATTCGCTCCTAGTTCACCAGTTTCCCAGGTGGGACGGACCACAAATCTGCTTCCTACCCGGCGGGGCTTAAAGAACTGCTTCCAGTTCTCTTCCCAGTTCTCCTCAATGAGCGATCTCGACTCAACTTCGGTCGCGCCTTCGGACAAGAGGTCGCGAAGTAGAGCCTCCACGACTTGGGCCGACCCCTCAACCTCGACCACGGCTGAACTTAGGGTTGGTGGCGAATCCGATTGCAGGGTGTTCTCGCATCCGTGCTTGCCAAAGATTTCGATGAAGGGCGACCAATCCTCAGGCTCTTTCTCGAAGATCGCCTTGACTTCGATCCAACTCATTTCTTCTTACCAAAGAGGCCGCCAAGCAACCCTCGGCTTTCGCCCTTTGGCGCATCTTCCCCGCTCACTTCTGCAAACTCTTGAAGAAGCTTGACCTGGGTGTCGTTCAGCTTGGTTGGCACCACGACGTTCACTTGAAGAATCAGGTCGCCACGACGTCCGCCATGAAGCGGAGGGAGTCCCGCATTCTTGATGGCAATCTGGGTTCCGGGCTGAGTGCCCGCAGGAATTTCAACCTCGTGAGGCTCAACGACGCCTTCGAAGGAAACCGAATGACCTAACGCCGCCTGGGCAAAAGTGGCGTCTACCGCCGCATAAAGGGTCTGGCCATCTCGCTCGAATCGTTTGTCTCGCTTCACCCTCAAATGAGCGTAAAGGTTGCCAGGAGAACCGCCTGCCATCCCGTCGTGCCCTTGGCCAGGAATCTGCAAAGTGTTTCCATTTTCCACGCCGGCCGGAATCGTGATAAGAACCCGCGATTGTTCTGGCGCTACACCCTGACCTGCACACTTCTTGCAAGGATCTTTAATCGTCCAGCCTTGCCCTCTACAGGTAGTGCATGGAGCCGAAGTTTGCATTCGTCCGATGAACGTGTCCCGCACTTGCGAGACCATCCCGCTTCCGTGGCAGGTCTGGCAAGCCACTGGAGGCGCGCCGCCTTCACCGCCTTTTCCACCGCATGCATCGCATTCGGTGAGACGCTCGATCGTAACTTCGCGTTGAACCCCATTGAGGACATCCTGCAAGGACAAGTCCAGCTGGATTTCGATGTCCCCGCCGTCGCGACCCATTCTCTGTTGGCGGCGTCCGCCACCTGCCGCTCCACCAAAGAACATTTCAAAGAGATCATTGAAGCCTGCTCCCTGTCCACCAAAGAATGGGTCTTGAGGCGAGTCTTCGGTGGTGCCGAAACGATCGAATTTCGCCCGTTTGTCGGCATCGGATAACACAGAGTAGGCTGAACCGATCTCCTTGAACTTCTCTTCGGCGCTCTGGTCGCCCGGATTCACGTCCGGGTGATACTTACGCGCTAATCGGCGGTAAGCAGATTTGATTTCGTCTGCCGAGGAATCCCTCGGCACGCCAAGCACCTCATAGGGATCGCGCTGCGCCATTCGTTAAACTTCGTCGTCTGAGTCTTCGCCTGCGCTTTCCTCTTCCGCGATGTCGCTAAGCGAGAGCGTGTCGGCATCGGAAGCGACAACGACCTCTTCCTCTTCTTCATCCTCACCGGCAAGACCCGAGAGAGTCAACTCGTCAGGATCGACCTCGGCGTGATCTTCATGATCGTCTTCGCCAACGATCGCATCAGAACTGACCAATGCGGCCTCCGTTTCGTCAAGAGCCGGAAGCAATAATCCAAGTTCTGCAGGCATCGTTTCGTCGATCAGCATCGCTGCCTCGGCAGTTCCGATACCTACACTGTCAATCGACGGCATGATCGGCTTGATCTTGCCCGCCGCAATCTCTGCGAGAGCAATTGTAAGCGGGTGATTGGACTCAATCTGAACCAGCGGAGGCGCCCCTTCGCGCAGTTGCTTCGCTCGCTTTGCAGCAAGATTGGACAAGACGAACTTGCCCTGTGGGAATTCGGAAAGGATATCTGGGGAAGGCAGCATGGCAGGTAGGTTCTACTGGACTAGAACAATTTAGTATACCCAGACCCTGCCGCCAGCTAGGCACCAAGGCTCCCCCTCCTCCAATTCCGAACAAGCGCACTAACTAACGGAAAGGTTGGTCCCGCGAATTGGAGGAGGGGGCTTTTCTATTCCAACTCAATCGTCGCCGGGGGCTTGCTGGTTAGGTCGTAGAACACCCGATTCACTCCGTCGACCTCGTTCACAATCCGGTTCGCAATGTGCTCCAAGACCTCAAACGGGATGTTCACCGCCCGCGCCGTCATCGCATCCTCACTCTCAACCGCCCGAAGCACGATCGGCTGTTCATAGGTTCGTTCATCCCCCATAACCCCAACCGATTTCACATCCAACAGAGCCGCATAGGACTGCCAAATACCCTTATTAAGCGCTCTCGAACGAAGCTCCGACCGGAAAATCCAATCCGCTTCCTGGACCATGCGAACCCGCTCGGGAGTGACCTCGCCCAGAATCCGAACGCCCAACCCTGGCCCAGGGAACGGCTCTCGATCCACCATCTCGTCCGGCAAACCAAGCTGTCGACCTACCTCGCGCACCTCGTCCTTAAACAGCCACCGCAGGGGCTCGATCAAATCCAGCTTCATCCAGTCTGGCAAGCCGCCCACATTGTGGTGGGTCTTGATCTTGGCTGAGGTAGAGGAGCCGCTCTCGATGACATCCGGATACAAGGTTCCTTGGGCTAAGAAATCGCACCCCACCAACTCGTTTGCATGATCCTCAAAAACCCGCACGAACTGCTCGCCGATCGTCTTTCGCTTCTCTTCCGGATCCTTCTTTCCAACTAAGGCGCCAAAGAACCGATCGTGCTCCGTGAACGCATGGAGGTTCGCGTGGAAGTGTCCTCCAAAGGTCTCCACGACCTGCTTCGCCTCATCTTTGCGTAGGAGACCGTGGTCCACAAAGACGCAAACTGCCCTCTCCCCAATCGCCTTGATGAGCAGTGCCGCCATCACGCTGGAATCCACGCCTCCGCTCACCGCGCAGAGGACTTTCCTATCCGGCCCAACCATAGCCCGAATCCGCTCCACTTCCTCGTCGATGAATGCCTCGCTCGTCCAATCGCCATTCAACTTTGCGTGCTCAAAGAGGAACCGGCGCAGGATCGTTTTTCCGTCAGCCGTGTGAGTGACTTCAGGGTGGAATTGAACGCCAAATTGGTTCCTCGCCAAGTTCTCGATCGCGGCGATCGGGCAGGTATCCGTGCTCGCAGTCAGCACAAATCCCGGCGGCATCTCCAACACCTGATCGCCATGACTCATCCAAACGTTGTGTGAGGTGAGCCCGTGCAGGAGAGCTCCGCCATCTTGCTCCCAAATGGCAACCGGAGTCTCGAGAGCAACCCCGCCATCTTGCGCAAACCGGGGAACCGAGGAACCTATTGGCGTGATCACCCTGAATCCGTATTCCTTATGTGAGGCCGTCTCAACCTTCCCACCAAGCTCCTTGGCCATGAGCTGCATGCCATAGCAGATGCCTAGCGTCGGCAACCCATCGATGGCGTTGAAGTCGATGTTTGGAGCGCCCGCTTCCAGAGCGGAACGGGGACCACCGCTGAGGATAATCGCATCGGGCTTTACCTCTCGAATCTTCTCGACAGCATGAGTCCAGGGGACCATTTCGGAGTAAACGCCAAGCTCGCGCACCCGCCGGACAATGAGCTGGGAGTACTGTCCCCCGAAGTCGACGACGATAACGGTCTGATGCGCCATAAGAGGCAATCTATTGTGACAGATTTAGCGGATGTGCGCGGGCTGATCCTCGTCTAAGACATCAGATGCCTAAGATGGAGCCGGTTAAGTCCTCTACAATTCGAGAGATGGGATACGACGAGCCATCCCAAGAACTAACGCTCATCTTTGTGAGTGGCGATGCCTACGTCTACGAAGTGGTTCCGCCCATGATCTATGAAGGTCTCCGGGCAACTTCCTCACCCGGCGCGTTCTTCAATAAGTGGATTCGCGATCGGTTCGAGTTCCGCCACCTGGATTAGTCGGTTCCGAAGGTACGCTTTCACCATGTCCGCAGAGCCGCGCCCGCTTCATGAAGGCACTCTGCTCGCAGACCGATTTGAAGTCGAAGGCCTCCTTGGCCGGGGCGCATTCGGCATCGTTTACCTCGCCCACGACCTGGCACGCAACGACCATGTCGTCGTTAAGGAGCTTGCCCCCGCCGGCACCCCTCGATGTGACGATAGTCTGATCCAACTGCCCGCCGATTCCGCTCACCGCATGCGGCAGAACTTCCTGAACGAGGCTAAGACCATAAGCCGCCTCCATGTTCGCGGCATCCTCCCAGTCCGCCTTGGTTTTGCCGAGAACGGCACTGCATACTTCGCCACCGACTACCTGCCCAACGCCGAGACGCTAGAGAAGCTGATTCAAAAAGAAGGTCGGATGGAAGTCGACGGTGCTCTTGACATCCTTTACCAATGTTTAGAGATATTGGAGGCCATCCACGAAAAGGGCGTCCTCCACCGAGACCTCAAACCTAGCAACATCCTGCTCAACGCCAATGGCGAGGTCACGCTGATCGACTTTGGCGCGGCCCGCGAGTGGCAAGCCGACTCCGCCACCACCCACACGGTTCTCTTCACTCCCAGCTATGCACCCCTGGAGCAAATGGCCGAAA
>JACMJO010000459.1 GCA_014380605.1 Fimbriimonadaceae bacterium
CCCGGGCGGTAGGTTCGACGGGTGATCTGATCCCGAACCCTTCCCGCAACTTGCTCGTAGAGTCGATGCCCGATCGCTGCCATAAGATTACTGTAGCCGCTGTTCCTTCCGATTAAAGGATACAATTTCGAGTCTGAGTGTCCAACACAGTCTGGACCCAGGCGACTGTACCCTTAGTATCCCTTCGCCGATCCCTCGGACGTAGAAGTGGTTAAGAGTCCTTAAGAGGAGGAGCCATGAACCAAAAACTAAATACCCTCGACCGCCACAACACTTTTCAGATGAACAGTCCGAGCCGCGTCTTCGTTGAAGTCGTGCAAGGTACCGCCTACGTGACTCGCGAGGGCGATAACCGAGACTACATCGTGAATGCGGGCGAGGAACTTCGCCTCGACGGGCGGGGCCTGGTCGTAATCGAGGGCTTTCCCAACGCCGCATTCCAAGTCTGCGCCTGATTAGGCTCGTGCCGGGGTTGAGGGACGCAATGCCTCAATCATCAAGAGCAACATCTGCTCAAGGGTTTCCATGCCGCTGTAAGAAGGCAGCATTCCCTTGAGCTTGGCGTCGGCATCGCTGATGAGGCCTAAGCAGTCGGTTAACTGGTCTAGCGTGGCGCCCCTGGCGGCGCGCATCGCCTTACCCTTCACGAAGGGCGCTTGCTTTTGCCATGCGGGGTTCTCCGGCAACTGACTCACAAAACTCTCCGGCAGGTCATCGGGATCGAGCCGAGCATCCAGAATCATTCTCGCCTGCCATATCAGCCTCAACTGGCGACTCATGGTGGGGAGGATGTTTCGGTAGGCGGCTTCTTCGGCCTTCGTTGCCGATCCGACCAGGATTCGAAGCTGCCTCAACGCCTCGGAGCCATTTCCAGTAAGGGCGGCATCCACCATTCGGAAAACGTTCCACTCTCTGGATGGCATGGCGACCTCTCGAACGTCGGATTCGGATATCTGCTCCGCGGTCGCGACAAAGATGGCGAGTTTCTCAAGCTCATCCATCGCCCTTGAGAGGTTTCCTCCGCACATTTCGGCTAAGGCTTCTGCCGCCTTTGGCGACATCTTCTTTCCAAGTCGCCCTGCTTCCTGTCGAATGCTTTCGACTAACTGTTTAGGGTCAGATTTGAACTCTTCGATGTATCCTCCGATTGCCCGGACTGCTTTCTCCCATTGCCCGCGAACCGTTCCGTACTTCCGCTGGCGACTCTCATCGCCCGTCTCCTCGTCCGCAATCAGGATCAAAAGGGCCGATGGCGGAAGGGAGGGCCATCCCGAGGTGTCGGGTTCCTCACATCTCAGGAGGTGCCGAACGATGACCGTTCTTCGGGTGGACAGGAAAGGCGCGGTGCCGACGGACGCGCTCCATTCGATGGGGCTGTTGTCGCCGCCGCTCATTACCTGAAGGTCGAAATCGTCTTCTAGGGTTGCCGCCGACATCAATTCCTGCATCGCTCTTAATCGAAGGGCATCTTCCTCGCCGGAGAGCAACACAACCTTGGCCGCCATAGCCTTTTCCAATGAGAACGGCACGGTCCTAGGCTACCTTGGGGCGACTGGTCTTGATGTTCGACTTGAGGGTCAATATCTGCGACCGAATATCCTTGATGTCCTCTTTCGTAGGATCTTGGTTAGAGTAGAACAGCCTCTCAAACTTTGAATTCAATGCCACCGCCTTGTCCCCCTGTCCATTGAGGAAGCCGAGGACCTGAGCGACATACTCGCTTGGCGTTTGATCGAAGTTGCGAGCCTTTCCGCTTGCCCTTGCCAGGACATCTGCGAACCTCAAATACTCTCGATCCAAATCCGACCTTGAAGGGCCAAGGTGAACCCCTCGAAAGATAGCTCGGCCGGTAAGGACCAATACGACGACAATGCCGATGCCGATGAGGACGTCGAGCGCAATCTTGATAGCGCCAGAACTCGCTAAGCTCGATACGTTCGCCGATCCGCGCTCACCGCCCGGCACGGCTTCGGCGCCCTCTGTAGCATCAAATACCACCCATCCGTGGTTCTCAAAGAACAACTCCGCCCATGCATGTTTCTCGGATTCGAGGATGACATACCTGCCGTCGTCGTCCTTCTCACCGCTAATCGGATAGTAGCCAACCACCATCCGGGCGGGGATTCCCACAGACCGCGCCATCACCGTCATGGCCGAGGCAAACAGGTCGCAATAGCCTTCCTTGGTTTCAAAAAGGAAGGTCTCGACGGGGTCTAAACCTGCCGGAACGGCGGCCGCCAGCAGGTTGTACTTGACTCGTCGTTCTATCTCTCGTTTGATCAATTGGGCGCGCTCATAGTCGTTTGAGCCCGAAGCCGCGCTCCGGTTTGCTAGGTCATAGACGCTGGGACGGATACCGGTGGTCGATAACAGGGCTTCCATTCCCGCGGGAACGGTTCGAATGGCATCGGTTGGATCATTTGAGGATCCGGATACGATAGATCGACCCTTGAACAAGGTCGTCTTCCCCGTTGTAATGATCGTGATCGTCGCGTCTTGACGGATCGTCGTGTTGTCGGAGTTGTCTAGCTGAGTAAGTTCGCCGGGGACCGGAACACAGCCCAGCCTTGAGGTTATCGGCTCGATCTCAAAGTCGATGGTCTTGGGCACTTTGATCGAAACGATTGCTCGACGGGAATTGGATCGGTTCAGAACCACATCGGTTCGATCCCCGACAGGCTGGGCGGTAATGGAGGTCCAGCCGGTTGGGGCGTAGGTTTGATACACTTGGGTTCGCATATAGCGAGGTCGGTCCAGGGAAGCTCGAAAGACAGGCAGGTCGGCAACCGCGTTTGGCCCGGCTCCGATACGCATGGCGGTTGGGTCCAGGCTCGATGCGACCGCGGATGCGCTCGAGCGATTGATTGGGGCCTGAACCCGAACCGCGCCGGCAACGCCCTGGACGGATTCGCGGATGATCGGCGCGCCAAGGAAACTGAACAGAATGACGACGAACGCCGAACCGAGCGCCCATTGTGGCCCGGCAACCCACTTCCAAGGGCCACTGCGCATGCGCTCTAACTCCGTAGCCGAGCGGTCCATGCGCTCGCCAGACTGGCTGTAGCCGGACTCCTTGGCCTGTTTGAGCATGGTTCGCCCGTGGACCCTCGCCAGCAATGTCGCGAAGCACAGCAGGAATCCAAAGAAGAGCCATGTCGCGTCTCGGTACGTGTCGTAGCATCCTACGAGCCCAAAGACCGCTATGCTAGGTACTGCTTGGAACAGCAAGGTCTGGTCGCTCCAGATGAGATAGCTTCCAAACACAAGCATCCAGAGCAGGAGTCCACACACGAAGATTTGAGCCTTGAAGGGGTTGTCGGGAATAAGGTCCATCAGGCTCGGGGCCGAGAAGAAGGCGGCGAGGACTCCAGCAGTGTAGATGAAGCCATTCCACCGAACCAAACCGGTCCCGCGAATCGTCCGCATCACGGCGAAACTGATCCAGACGCCAAGCAAGGAAAGCACGACAAAAATCCATCCGGCCGTCGGGTTTGCGACCGACATTCCGGCAGCGTATGCGGTCAGTGCCCCCGAGATTGCGGTAAGCAAATAGTCGAGCCCAGATGGATGCAGGTCTGCATACTGATCGACCGTTCGCTTCACAGAACATCGCCTCCTTTCTCGGCAATTCGCACGACCGCGCCCGCCGCTTCCATCTCATCGGAAAAGTCGCGGATCGAATCGTCGGTCGGCTTCTTGGGATTCGGATCTTTGTAGATCAAGACGATCACCTGAACTCCAATCCCTCGTAACCGGCGGGTCAAGCCGACCATTCCGGGATCGCTCACCGAAAGCATGATGATGAGGATGCTTCCAGCGGGAAGCAGCTTCTCATTCGCGCCAATCTCCGCCGATACGCTTGCTCGCTTATCGGCTTGCACCCGAGTGATGAGTTGATAAATCTCGCTTAGTCGTTCTGCCCCACTCGCCCGGTTGGGGCGATCCTCAAGGGTGGGGAATTGCACCATCGAACCCTGATGCATGAGCTGTTCAGCCAGAAAAACCGCGTTGCCGCACATCTGCTCCAGGGTCGTATCTGCGCCTTGTCCAAGTTCACTGCCCTGGGTCTGCTGGATGACGATCGAGGCGGCGGTGTGAGAACCCGCCTCAAATTCCTTGACAAGCAACTGCCCGCGACGTGCGGTGGACGCCCAGTGGATGTGCCTCAGCGAGTCTCCACTGGCATATTCGCGAACACCCCTAGGCTCGAGTCCTGCGCCGCGAGACTGGCCGCTTTCCGCCTCGCTAATTCCCCAGCCCCGAGCCACCGGCAAATCGACTTGGATGGGAATTGGGCGGGGCAACACCGTTAGCTCGACCGGGTCGGTCTCATAGACTTTGCTCATCACGACGAGGCCCAGCGCATCCGTACCGACCGCTTCCACGCCGTTCCAACGAAACACCCCCCGCCGCAACGGTCTGAATTGGTACTGAGTGCGAATCGGTAGATCGAATGCTGGTGCAATTGGTGTGGACACCGTCTTGTCCGCAACGACTAGCCGACTCGGCAACGTGTCCGAGATCGTAATCAGGGGCCGTCGAAGCTTTCGCTCGCTCCAAACGACGATGTTGATCGTTACGGTGTCACCGACCTTGATCGAATCAGGCTCTTCGCGCTGGATTCTCAAGCCTCGGACGGAGAGCCAAGCTTGAAGCCGGCTGGCCGCGATTGTGGCGATGAGGGCCGTTCCCATGTAGAACAGGATCGGTGTGTTGATGAGGATCGCGACGATGGCGAAGAAAAGCGCGGCCATTCCCAATGCCAGACCCACCACGCTTCGACTGCCCTGTCCGGCCATCGAGGAGCGGTTTGTCTGGTAGGAGTCGGTCTGGGCCATTAACTTACAGGTACGGGCGCCCGAACCGTTTCGATCACTTTTTGGATGAGGTCGCCGTTGCTGTCGCCTCGTGCGCGAGCTTCCGCTCTCGGCAGGACGCGGTGCGCCAAAACCGATACGGCGGTAGCCTTTACATCGTCGGGTCGAGCGAAGTCATGGCCGGTCATGGCCGCATGGGCCTGTGCTGCGCGCATCAGATGAAGGGTTCCTCGTGGTGAGGTGCCCATCAAAAGATGCGGGCTTTCCCGAGTAGCCCGGACAAGGTCCACGATGTACTCGCGAACACTGTCATGGACAAACACGTCTCGGACGTCGTTCTGAAGGTCCATGAGTTCGTTCGGATTGATGACGGTTTTGACCAAATCGATCGGGTGGGAAATCTGTTGTCTTGCCAAGATGTCGATTTCGCTGAGCTTGCTGGGATATCCAAGGGAAACTCGGGCAAAGAACCGGTCCAATTGGGCTTCTGGCAATGGGTAGGTTCCGGTCATTTCGACCGAGTTCTGGGTCGCAACGACGAAGAAAGGGCGAGGCAACTGGCGAGTCTCGCCATCAACGGTTACGGTTCTTTCTTCCATCGCCTCAAGTAAAGCGGATTGCGTTTTGGGTGTCGCACGATTGATCTCATCGACGAGAACCACGTTGCCAAAAATTGGGCCAGGCCGGAATGAGAATTCGCTCTCCTTCTGGTTATAGATACTTGATCCGGTTACGTCGGCAGGCAGAAGGTCAGGCGTGAACTGGATTCGGCGAAACTCTCCGCCCATCGCGATGGCCAGGGCTTTGGCGAGCGTCGTCTTGCCGACTCCAGGAATATCCTCGATGAGCAAATGGCCATTGCACAGCAGGGTCAAGACCGCCTGCTGAATGGTTTCCCGCTTGCCAACGATGACGCGCTCGACCTCGTCGATCACTGCTTCCGAACGCTCACGAATCTTCTCAATGTTCAAACTCAATACCCTCTTCTCCCGCTCTACTACTGTCTTGCCCGCCGCAACGGTTTCCTGTAAGTTGCCCATTAGTTTAACGCTACGTTTAGAGATCCGGTCCCATACCCCAAAGGTCCCGATGCTAGAATCTGCCCGTGCAACGGACTTGTGTGATCGGCGTCGACCTTGGAGGAACCAATATTCGTGCGGGAGCTTTCCATGATGACGGGTCTGCCGCTGGTCCAAAGTTCAGCAACCCATCGCGCGCCCAGGAAGGGACCACCGCGATCATTGATTCTATTGCCTCTACGGTTTCCCAAGCCATTTCGGCGGCAGAAGCGCCGCCAAAGGCAGTCGGAATGGCGGTTCCCGGCCACATAGATAACGCGGCGGGCATCGTGCGCTGGGCTCCAAATTTCGGCGAAACCATAGACGGTGTTTTTCGCTACTGGGAAAACATCCCCCTGAAACAACCGCTTAGTAAGTCGATTGATTTGCCCATTGAGTTGGGCAACGACGCGAATTTGGCGGCCCTGGGCGAGTATCGGTTCGGGTGCGGCCGAGGAACCGCGAAGTGCTTGGTCATGCTGACGCTCGGAACCGGTATCGGAGGCGGCGTCATCCTGTCGCCCGATGCCGTCGAGGGCGATGCCCGAGGGCCCCTCATGCTGGTGGGCGGAAACAAGGGGGGCGCAGAACTGGGACACACGGTTGTCGATGCCGACGGCTTGGATTGCAATGCGGGATCGTATGGGGCCATCGAGGCCTATGCTCCCCGGGATGCGATCATTACTCGGGCGGTTCATCGACTCCGACGAGGGCGAGAATCCCTCATCCGCGAACTCGTCGAGGACGACTTTTCCAAGGTAACCCCCAGAATCATCGCCAACG
>JACMJO010000460.1 GCA_014380605.1 Fimbriimonadaceae bacterium
CAGCGCCAGTACCAGGTGTCGTCGTAGGCAACTCCGGTCCCGGTTGGTTCGCCTGACTTATGACCTTCGGGATCGACTTTGATTTGGTCGAACTGGCTTGGGGAAACGGCTCGTTTGGCATGGCTATCGCTGTAGATAACGGCGCCGCCATTGCTGTCCCACTGCTTCCAGTAGCCACAGTCGTAACCATAGCGAAGGCAGTCGGGATCGTTCTTGGCCTCGAAGAACTTCATCATCTCCAGGCGGAGGATGCGGGTTCCGGCGGGGTCTTCGGCTTGAGTGTCGGTGACGACCTTGGTGTAGGTCTGAGGATTGTTATTGCTTGTGGACTCGCCCGCAACGACGCTGAACATACACTTTCCGAACCGATAGCTGGTTCCGTACGCCTTCCAATAAGTGTCGAACGTGCCGCCAGTGAGGCCGGGATCAGTAGCCAGATAGGGTCCTCCGCTATCTAGAGGGCTTCGGAAGATGTCTTTGCTCTTGGAGTAGGGGAGCAGGAGGCCTTCTGTGCCTTTGTGATTGGGGAGGCCAAAGTAGGCGGGGCTTCCTCCCGAATCTTGGGTGTTGTAGGCGTAAAAGATGGGAGCGGCATCGTCGTAGTCGGCCATGTACATCTTTTGGGTGATGCCGATCTGCTTTGCGTTGCTGAGACAAGCGGTTTTCTTGGCGGCGTCCTTGGCTTGGGCAAAGACTGGGAAAAGGATAGCGGCAAGGATCGCGATGATGGCGATGACGACGAGGAGTTCGATGAGAGTGAATGCGGAATATCGAGTTTCGAGTTTCGAGTTTCGAGATTCCGACGGGCCACAGATTGGGATAGCTGGCATTTGTTTCTCCGATGTTCAAATTGAGCGCCACCAATCGCGATTGCGAAGGGGGCTCCTGCATCGGAGGCCAGCTTCCACAATCCCTACACCGGTACTAACCGGATCAGGTTCTAGGGGTCGTCATCATTGCAGATGACCTCTCAGCCGTTTCGGCTCCCCCTGCGGGCGGTTCTCTGGTTGTATTCTACGCCATTTAGGAGTGCGGCAATTTATGGGCTCTTTCTTAGCGGGACCGCTGACAGATGTGGTCGCGATAAATCGCTCGCACAAAAGCGGCAATGAATTGCCGCACTCTAAAGGATGCTACTCAACTACGGCGCCGAACTTGCGGGTTCTTTGTTGGTAGGTGAGAACGGCATTGAGAAGCTCGGTTTCATCGAACTCGGGCCAGGGTTTTTCGGTTACGTACAGTTCGGTGTTGGCGGACTGCCAGATGAGGAAGTTGCTCCATCGCATCTCACCTGCCGTTCTGACCATGAGATCGGGCTCGGGGGTGAGAGGGTTGTAGAGTCGACTGGCGATCGTTTCCTCGGTGATCTCTGAAGCCTTCGTTCCTGCCTCGATAATCGACTTCACTGCGTCTACGATTTCGGCCCTCCCACCGTAGTTAACGGCCAAGGTGAAAGTGATCCCGGTGTTGCCTTTGGTTGTCTCAACGCCATCGAGCAGGGCTTTTCGCAAGGAAGGCGGCACCTCATCCAGCCTCCCAGCAACCTGAACTCTCACGTTGTTGCGGTGCATGGCTCGAAGTTCGTCCTTAGCCGCCGTCTCGATGAGTTTCATGAGCCCCGCGACTTCATCCTCGGGTCTTCGCCAGTTTTCAGCGGAGAAGGCATATACCGTTAGGAACTTGATCCCAAGCTCGCTGGCATTGAGGAGCACTCCACGGAGGGTCCGATAGCCTTCTCGATGACCCAGGAGGCGCTGGAGCCCCCGTTTCTTTGCCCAACGACCATTGCCGTCCATGATGACGGCAACATGGCTGGGCAATTGCTCCAAATCGATTCCGAGTTGAACCGCCTTTTCCTGAGTCGGAGTCTGGCTACTCACGCTCATCTGACTAGACGGTCATCAACTCGGCTTCTTTTTTCTTGCCAAGGTCGTCAGCCTGATGGACGAAGTTATCCGTGAGTTTTTGGATCTTGGCTTCGTTGGATTTCACGTCGTCCTCGGTGATCTCTTTCTTCTTTTCCAACGCCTTAATGTGGTCGATGGCGTCCCGGCGGACGTTGCGCACGCCGACGCGACAAAGTTCTGTTCGGGCATGGACCTGTTTGACCATGTCTTTACGTCGATCCTCAGTCATTTGTGGAAAGTTGAGGCGGATTCCACCGCCGTCATTGACTGGACTGATTCCGAGATCGCTTTTGAGAATCGCCCGCTCGATGAGCGGAATCATGGACTTATCGTAGGGCTGGATGTAGAGTTGCCTGGGTTCTGGAACGCTCACGTTCGCAACTTGACTTACCGGCGTATCCGTTCCGTAGTAGTCGACATGGACTCGCTCGAGCACTGCCACGGAGGCTCGGCCCGTTCGATAGGTGCCGAAGTCATGCGACATGGCGTCGACAGCGGCCTTCATTTTGTGCTCTGCGTCCTGCAAAATTTGATGTACTGACATTTACTCTCCTCCGACGAGAGTGCCCTCATTCTTGCCTTGAACGGCTTGAACGAGCGCGCCTGGTTTGTTGAAGTCTAACACGATCACGGGCAACCGATGTTCCCGGCACATCGTGAAAGCAGTTTGATCCATGACTCCGAGCCGCTTATTGATAGCTTCGGAATAGTCAAGTTTCTCGTAGCGAACGGCATCCGAGTGCTTCTTGGGGTCCTTGTCGTAGATTCCGTCGACCTTGGTCGCTTTGATGAGAACTTCGGCGTCGATTTCAAGCGCTCTAAGGACGGCGGCGGTATCGGTCGTGAAGTAAGGATTTCCTGTTCCTGCCGCCAAAACGACGACCCTTTCCTTTTCCAAGTGTCGGACCGCACGGCGTCGGATAAAACTTTCGGCGACCTGGGCGATGGCAATGGCGCTTTGGACCCGGACTTGGACGCCGGTTTTCTCGATGGCCGATTGGAGGCCAAGGGAGTTCATGAGGGTGCCAAGCATTCCCATCTGGTCGGCAACGGATCGGTCGATGCCGCCTTCAGCGGAAAACTGCTCGCCCCGGACAAAGTTTCCGCCACCAACCACGACAGCCATTTGGACGCCTAGGCGATGGACTTCGGCGATTTCTTGGGCAATGTAGTTCAGAATCAGGGGGCTTAGCCCAAATCCTTCGCCCCCGGCAAGGGCCTCGCCGCTCAGTTTCAGTAGGATGCGACGATACGGTTTGCGCTCAATCATTCCAAAGGGGGAGCGTACCTCTTTGTGCGAACCTTTTCGGTACAACTACAGTCAAACGCTCATGATTCAAAAAGCCATGCTATGTGGCGCCTTGGCGCTTGCGACAGCATCTTCATTTGGTCAAGCATTGTCCGCTACCGAGGCTGAAATCGACGTCGCGTTTAAGACTTTGCGCGGTTCCTCGCAGGCCCTTTTTCGCCTGACAGGGAACGAATACTTTGGGTCGACGACTACTCCGTTTACTTCCGACCTCTTTTGGAGCCGACCTGTGCCTGTCACACCCACGAGTCAGGACCTCAGGATTGAGTTGCGCGAATCGCGCAATGGGATTCCGATGCGTCGCGTCGTAGGCGATGGCCGCCACGTTTGGGGCGTGGATTTTGCTAGAAACACCTACTCGACGGCAAGATACGGGTCTTACGATGGAGTGAAGCCCACCGACTACGAGCAAAACGGCCTTCAGTCGATGAATCTACTGGCGACCGGACAAAGCGCCTGGGTTGCTCGAATGACACGCGAAATTTGGGGCGGACTGGACGCGTACTATCGCCCGTGGATCCCCCTGTCAAATGGCCGCTCCGAGTACACGGTTCAAGGGGGCGCAAGCACAGCCGACCCGGTGGTGACCACTCGAGCCTATATCTCAACCGTGACCAAGACGTTCTTCATCTATTGGCTAACCAAAGGCGGAGTCGCGACGCGATCGCTGACCTTCGAAATGGATGAGAATGCGACGACGGGCAATAAGGATTTGACGGCGATTTACTACTCAGATAGGTCGCAGGTCGGGGCCACAGCGCGGCTCATTGATTGGAAGGTAGATGTTTTCAGTGGAGTTCTTCCCACTCCAGGCAACTTCACGTATGTACCTGGGGCAGGCGCTAAGTCAGTCGCCGGGCCAAGGCCAAACGGCGGCGGTTAGTTCTCCCTTTTCAGCTCAGCCAGAAAGGCGTCCCAAGCATCTTCAGTTGGGACGCCTTTTATCATGATTCGGGCTTGGTTTGAAGCGACGACAGCGGCGAAGGATTGCTCTGGACGTTCTAACTGCAGTAGGCCCCACCACTGAAGGTCGGGATCGTTGCAGACTAGGGTTCTGGCCCGCTCGCTTCTTGGCACCATGGCGTCGGCGAGTCTTAGGTCTTCGGCTGTCGGCGATTCCAGGATGATGGCCTGGACGCATTGGTCCCACAGGCTTTCCGATAGAATCAGGCGCTTCCAGATCGCCATCTCGCGATAAGCATGAAAGCTCATTCCGCCAACTAGGATGGTGAAATCGGGTATGGCTCGATGGTCTGCGGCTCGGAGGTCAGGCAAAGCCAGGTCTTTGGCAATCAAAGTTCTGTATGAGGCACGCCAAACCATCGTTAGGTGTCAAGCATAGACTGATTCACGCCTAGTTTTCGCGCGGTTCGGCGGTTGCGTCGGCACGATCATCCGACGGTTACGGGGCGGGGCGGCGCATCGGTCCTTCGAACCAAGTCCCGATCTAGCCCACGGGTAACCTGAGGGTTCATGGCCCAATTGGCCGAGTCTCCTCCCCCTGAACTACAACGGGCTTTGGAGCACCCATCTCGCACGGTTTGGGCGCTCGCGTGGCCAGCCGTGGCGCTGAATTCGCTTCAGGTCATCAATACCTTGCTCGACCGATTCTTCCTTGGGCACCTGCCTAGGTCGGCGTTCACGGCTTTGGGCGGGGCGATGAGCGTCACTTTTCTCACGTTCTCGATCGCGATGGCCCTTTCCACGGGAGCGACGGCGATCGTCGCTCGGGCGTTTGGGGCTCGGAATCCGGACGAGTATCGGGAGGCCAGCCGCCAGTCATTTGGATTATCCTGGATGTCGGGAATCGTGCTTGGGGCTCTGACCGTGGTTTCGGCTCCGTTTGTTTCGCGGCTGATGATGCCTCCCGAAAACCAAGAGGCCATCCGGCTGATGTCTGGCTATCTGATCGCCTTTGGAGTCGGGCTTCCCGCAATCTTCATCATCCAAACGTTGGCCGGTTCGCTCCGGGGGATTGGCGATACAAAGAGTCCGATGGTCATCTCAGGATTCCAAATCCTGCTGCACATCGTGCTCAACATCCTCTTCATTTTCCCAACCCGAACATGGAACGGCATGGTTTTGCCAGGGCTTGGCTTGGGGGTTGTTGGAGCCGCAACCGCGCTTGCGACCAGCGCTTGGGTGTCGGCGATCAGCTATGCGTTCTACTGCCGAAAGACTCCATTGGGGCAAGCGGCGTCTTTCCATGTCCCAGCACCTGACTGGACGAAACGGATTCTGCGGATCGCGGTTCCGGCGGCGACAATGGCGGTCTTGCGGGTGCTCTCGCTGGCCGTTTTTTCCTACATGCTCAAGTACGTGCCAAACAGCAGCGTGGCCATTGCAACCCTGCCGGTTGCGTTTGGAATCGAGTCGATCATGTTTATGCCTTCGTTTGGACTATCGATGGCGGCATCGGCGCTGGTTGGGCAGAGTTTGGGGATGAAGGACCCGGATCGGGCAGAACGACTAGGCTGGATCGCCTCGCATCATGGTGCGCTCGTGACCTTGGCTCTATCTATCCCTATCTTCATATTCGCACCCCAGATTGGCAACATTCTTTTGGAAGGCAAGCCGGAACTCGTTGCCGAAGTCGCACTGTTTCTTCGCTATTTGTCCGTTACTGAGGTTCTCTTTGCGTACGCGATGGTGACGATGGGAGCCATGCAGGGCGCCGGCGACACGGTTCGACCACTCTGGATTTCGGTGTTCTCTCTGTGGGGACTCCGAGTGCCTCTCGCCTTCGTACTGATATTTCCCTTTGGGCTAGGAGCAACGGGGGCATGGATTTCGATGTCGGTCACGCAAGGGATTCAGGGCATCCTATCCTTGATCGCTTTCAAGCAGGGTGCATGGAAGTCGAAGAAGGTCTAAGACTTCTAAGTGCGCGGTTCTCAGTTCTTAGTTCTCGACGTCAGAGCTCTTGAACGCTACAGTTTGAAACTCCTCTATCCCAGCCCTCCAGATCTTCGATTTCCCTGCGGCGGGATCCGCGACTTCCTCCCCGACCTTTGGGGAAGAAGGGGAGTTTAGAGGTTGCTTGCCATGTCGATCGCTCTTCGCGAGGCGAGGACGTCGTGGGCTCGGATGATCTTTGCGCCTTTCATTTGAGCGACGACTTGGGCCGCTAATGTGCCTTCCAGGCGGTCTGCGACAGGCAGGGGTTGATCGGTCTTGGACAGGAGTCGACCGATGAATGACTTGCGACTGACGCCGACCAACACCGGATAGCCGGTTTCGACGAATGCCTCCAGATTTCGGAGAAGGCTTAGGTTGTGTTCTATGGATTTGCCGAAGCCGATGCCGGGATCAATCCACATTTGATTTTGCGGAAGATCAAGCACCCTCGCGACCACAACCAAGTAGTCGCATACCTCTTGCACAACGTCTCTATAGGTCGGATTGGCCTGCATGGTGCGAGGCTCGCCTTGCATATGCATGATGCAGACTGTGGGTTTGCGATCCTGTACCAATTCACGCATAGCCGGGTTCCGAAAGCCGGACACGTCGTTGACCAGGAAGGCTCCGGCGTCGAGAGCCGTGCGAGCAACCTCCGGTTTCATCGTGTCGATCGAGACGGCGATTCCTTGCTTTGCCAGGGCCGCCACGACTGGAATCGTCCGCCGGATCTCTTCCTCAACCGTGACTGATTCGGCTCCGGGGCGCGTTGACTCTCCGCCGATGTCGATAAGGTCGGCGCCGTCTTCTATC
>JACMJO010000461.1 GCA_014380605.1 Fimbriimonadaceae bacterium
GGGAAACAGGCACCGACTCCCTTTGGACCATAGAACTTGTGGGCACTGAACGAGCCAGCGTCGAACGCATGCTCGTCAAGTGGAATCTTGCCGACGGCTTGGGTCAGGTCTCGAAAGAGGGCGTTGCCCAGAGGATAGGCCGGAAAGATCGCACCGGTCTCATTGTTCACCAGCATCACCGCCGTTAAGTCCTTTGCTCGCAAGGGTGGGAAAAGACGGTAATGGTCGTTCTCCAAGACCTCGCCGCCACTCGCGATGACGGTCTCCAGTACTGATGAATGCTCAAAAGGAGAACACGCAACGCTCGAGAAGCTTTGCAAAAACCAATTGTTTGTTTCGGTCGCTCCCGATGTGAACACGACTAGCTCCGGATAGTTCGCACCTACGAGTTGGGCGACTCTCTCTCTCGCCAGATCGACGCCTGCCCGAGCCCGTCGTCCAGGTTCGTGGATCGAGTTGGCGTTGCCGAAGCCCTCCGAGAAGTAGGGAAGCATCTCCTCGAGCACTCGAGGATCGACGGGCGTGGTAGCTGCATTGTCAAAGTACCGCGACCGATACTCGGCATCTATTTCCACTCGGGCCTACACGCCCGCTGGAATCCGTGCCAGCGCTTCCTTCACCAATCGGGGCACGTCGCTTGTGCGGTCGGCAACCGGCGCGCCTGCTGAATTGAGGGCGTCCACCTTGGACTGTGCTGTGCCGGTATTGCCCGAGACGATTGCCCCGGCATGGCCCATCCGCTTTCCAGGAGGAGCCGTCCGTCCAGAGATGAATCCGACGACCGGCTTGCTCATCTTCCTGACAAACTCTGCCGCTGCCTCTTCATCCGAGCCTCCAATCTCACCGATCAGGACGACGGCGGTTGTAGCTGGGTCGGCCTCGAACATTTCAAGAACTTCGATGAATCGGGTCCCCGGAACCGGATCTCCTCCAATTCCCACGCAGGTGGTCTGACCCAAATCTGCCCGGGTCAATTCCCATACGATCTCATAGGTTAATGTGCCACTCCGGCTCACCATTCCAATTGGACCTGGCTTAAAGATATGCCCGGGCATAATTCCCATCTTGCACTCGCCAGGAGTGATGATCCCGGCGCAGTTGCCACCCAAGAGTCGAGCCCTGCCGTTGCCTCGCACCCGATTCACGATCCGAACAGAATCTTGAATCGGGAGACCCTCGGTGATGAGGGTGATGAAGGGAACTCCCGCATCCTCGCATTCCAACACCGCGTCCGCCGCAAAGGGCGCTGGAACAAAGATGAGGGATGCATTCGCTCCGGTCTTGTCGACTGCTTCCTCGACTGTCTCGAAGACGGGAACGCCCAAGTGGGTGGTTCCTCCCTTGCCGGGGGTAACGCCCGCAACGACCTGCGTTCCGTACTCGATCATCTGCTGGGCATGGAATCCGCCTTCTCGGCCAGTCATTCCGCTCACGACAACTTTCGTGCTCTTATCGACAAGGATGGACATCGAGCGTAGTTTACCGAGAGTTGGAATGTGGTTTGTAGGCTGTGGCTTGTGGCTTGAGAGACACCCTCCAAACCACAATTCACAAGTCACAAACCACAGTAATCCGTGGTAGAGTAATACCGTGGCTGCAAAGCCAACCGTCTAATTTCCCGTTAAACCGGGGGAGCGGGGGACCCGTTAACTTGGGGTGAATGGGGCTCTTCTGAGCCACTAGGGTAACTCTTGGCCCGAACCCGACAGCTAACCCCGTAGGCGTAGCGAGAGTCGGGAAAGTCGTTTGTGGAGCAATCCACGGAAATTATTCGGGCGAACAATGCTGTTCATATGCCCAGCGTCTACTGACTTTAGCCTTGCGGTCATAAGCGGTGCTTTTGCAAGCGCCTGCGGTTTGGCTGCAATGGAGCAGCGATTCGCCGTTGGCCGCGCAACTGTTCCGCTTGTCAGTAGCACCTCCTGTTGAGCTGGGCCTTCTCGAAAGAGAGGGCCCCTTTAGTTTTTGATGGTTGATGCGGTGATTTAGGGACGGAGATAATGTCCGATAAGGCTGGCCAAATGCCCCCGAAAAACCGCGAAGCCGAAATGCCGCAACGCCGTCTAGGTATAAATGAACCTAATGAGTAAGAATTCGCCCGGTGTGCGGTTTGCAGAGCTCACCCGAGAGACATCAGAGACGAATATTCAAGTCGTCTTGGATTTGGATGGTGGGTCTCGGCGAGACATTCTTACCGGGATTGGTTTCTTCGACCACATGCTCGAACTCTTCGCATTCCATGGCCAAGTTGATGTTGGTCTGGGGGCAGAAGGTGACTTGGAGGTCGACGATCATCACACCGTCGAGGACACGGGAATCGTCCTGGGCAAGGCGATTCGCGAAGCTTTGACCACGGGTGATGCGATCGAGCGATATTCCAGCGTGCATGTGCCGATGGACGATGCTTTGGTTCTGATTGCAATGGATATCAGCGGCCGAGGACATCTAAGCTGGAACGTTACATTCAAGCGAGACAGGGTGGGGGACCTCGCAACTGAGAATGTTCGTGAGTTCTTCCGTGCTTTGACTGCCCACGCCGGGATTACCCTTCACGTTCGGATGATCGCAGGGGAGAACGACCACCACATCTGCGAGGCGATCTTTAAGGGCTTCGGACGTGCGCTTCACTTGGCCACCCGAATCGCCGAGCGTCGCAATGCGAACTCAACGAAAGGGAAGCAGGATTGATCGTCGTTCTCGACTACGGCATCAATAACCTCCGTTCGGTCGAGAAAGCCATTCAATTTCTTGGGTTTGAATGTCGAATTCAATCCAAATTGGCGGGAGCTTCGAAGCTTGTCATCCCCGGAGTCGGGGCATTTGGGAAGGCGATGGAGCGACTAAATTCCATCCGAGGCGAAATTCAGGCGTTTGCCGGGCAAGGCAATCCAGTTTTGGGGATCTGCTTAGGACAGCAGTTGCTTTTTGAGTCCAGCGAGGAGTTTGGTGAACATGCCGGTCTCGGCCTTATTCCTGGGAGGGTTAGGTTCTTGCCCTCCAATATCGGGCTGAAGGTGCCGCATATGGGCTGGAACAAGGTCTCCTTTCGTGCTTGCTCGAGTTTAGGAAACGGAGTCGAACCCGATGATCGGGTGTATTTCGTTCACTCGCTATACACCGAGTGCGACGACGCTAACGATGTGGCGGCGACTACCAGTTATGGGATCGATTTCCCCTCGGCGGTTCAGCGAAAGAACGTCTGGGGCACGCAATTTCACCCGGAGAAAAGTGGCGAAGTCGGGTTGCGAATTCTCAGGAACTTTCTCGAATGCTAATCTTGCCCGCCATCGACATCCGAGGCGGAAAGTGCGTGCGCCTTCGACAGGGCGACTATGCCCAAGAGACGATTTACAGTGAGGACCCGGTTGCCGTTGCTCGAGGATTCGTCGAGCAGGGGGCGGAGTGGATTCATATCGTCGATCTCGACGGGGCGAAGGCGGGCCAACCGGTGAACCTGGACATTGTTGAACAGATTGTTAAAGCGACTTCTGCGAAGGTGGAACTGGGTGGAGGAATCCGCAACCTAGAAACGGCTACTCAGGTTTTAAATCGAGGTATTGCCCGGGTGATACTTGGGTCCCGATTGGTATCGAATCGGGCTGAATCCGCCGACCTTTTTCACGCTCTCGGGGATCAAGCAGTTGCCGGAATCGATGCTCGGAATGGGATGGTGTCGGTAGTTGGCTGGACCGAAGACTCAGAATTAGGTTCCTTGGATTTAGCAAGAGAACTTGAGGAAGCGGGGGCGCGAAGGTTCATCGTGACCGACATCGCCACCGATGGGATGCTTTCAGGTCCAAACCTAGCGATGCTTGCCGAGTTCTCGGGAGCCCTGACGGGCCATGTCATTGCAAGCGGTGGAGTCTCCAGCTTGGAGGATCTCAAATCGATCAATGCAATCCAGCCTCCGATTGAAGGAGCGATTGTGGGGAAGGCGATCTATGAAGGCCGCCTAACGGTTCAGCAGGCAATTGAAGCGGTTTCGTAGGCCAATAGGCGGGGAACAAATGGAAATGCCCTTATAATGCCCTTGAATCTGAATAGTCATGCTAAGAGACATTGCGCCCTTCCTGATCCCTTTGGTCATCTTTATGATCCCGATCATTGCGATCCTAACTTCGCATCAGCGAAAGATGGCTGAACTCATTCACGGCAACCGGGCAAACGGAAACACGAACGGTGAAATCGAAGCTTTGCGGCGTGAGGTTCAGGAATTGAAGCAGCTTGTCCACCAACAAACTTTGCAGATCGATAGCATCAGCCGCTATCAGCTTCCACAGACGTCGAGCCAGGAGAAGTACACAGGAGTTTAGACGATGGACGGAGAAGCGATTCTTGGTTTACTGCTCGGAGGCATCTTTTTGATGACCCCTATCGTGTGGATATTGACGAAGCATCAGCAGAAGATGGCGACGATCATGAGACAGGATCAGACTCAAGGGAATTCGGTGGAGATTCAACGCGAGCTGGCCTCGCTTCGAGAGATCGTCCATCAGCAAACGATAGCGATCGACAACATCAGTCGGCGAGAGTTGCCCAATGCTGGCTCGCAGGAGCGGTGCACCGGAGTCTAATGAATCCTGAAGTAATTGCTAGCGTTGCCTTTTTCGGTCTAGTCTTTGTGGCCCCAGTTGTTTGGATGCTTACCAAGCACCAACAGAAGATGACCCTTCTGCTCCAGGGTGATGGTTCTAAACAAGGCACAGGGAACCAGGATGTGCGGCAAGAACTTGCCGCCCTAAGAGAGATTGCAAGCCAGCAAACCATCGCGCTCGATAATCTTGCAAGATCCCAAATGGAACTCAAGAATCAGCTCACGGCAAGGGAGGAGCTTTCACAGAGAATCGGGTAACTCTCGGATATCAAAATTCGTGACGAAAAAGGGGCTTTTGGACCCACAGATTGCCTTGACTTCAGTAGACGAAGCTGGTAGTCTGATTGTTCGCGCAAATTTCCCCGGAGGCCTGAGTGAGA
>JACMJO010000035.1 GCA_014380605.1 Fimbriimonadaceae bacterium
CACCCTAAAATCACGGAGTTGTTTTCCGAGAAAATGCGCCGCACCACCCTCAGCGGGTTCCTGATGGCCCTCGTGGCACTGGTGATGTGGTGGGCCTGCAACGCCTTCATTCCCGTGATTGCCTCGGGCTTGGCTTCCGCTCAGGCCAAGCTAGATGGTCTGGACAAGCTCGCTACCCAAAAGCTGAGTGAGGACTGGAAAGCGTTCGCCGTCAACTGCTTCAATATCGGTGGATTGCTAGGCACTCTCCTCACCATTCCGCTCGCCAAAACCCTGGGTCGGAAGAAGATGTTCGCCATCTACTTCGCCCTATCCGCCCTGGCGATCATGGGAACATTCGGCCTCAACCTGCCGCCTCATGACCGACTGTATGGCTACTTCTTCATCGGGCTCTCCGTGTTTGGCGTCTTCGGTTCATTCACGTACTACCTGCCCGAACTCTTCCCAACCCGCCTCAGAGCCACGGGCGCAGGATTCTGCTACAACGCCGGCCGCTTCATCGCCGCGGGCGGGCCGTTCCTGGTAGGGGCGATCGCATCGATGGGTGCAGACTCCTTGGGCACTGCAATCAAGGTCCTCTTCTGGGTCGGTATCGTGCCGATCCTGGGACTACTCTTACTCCCCATGGTGATTGAGACCAAGGGCAGGTTGCTGGAAGATTAGCGGGGCCAACCCGGCGCGGTAGCATGACCTTATGGTGTTGGCGCTTGCAATTCTGTTCCTGCCTACTTTTCAAGCCACGGATCACCACGTCTCCGACCCCGCATCGTTCCGACAAGCAATCGCCAGGGCCAAGCCAGGCCACCGAATCCTCCTTGCCCCGGGTGAGTATCCGGGCGGTTTTCATTTCTCCAACCTTCACGGGACGAAGGACAAACCGATCGTCATTGGCGCATCAAAACCCGGCCAGCCGCCGCGGATCGTAGGCGGTGGCAATGCGATCCAGCTCTCGAAAGTCAGCCACATCGAGATTCGCGACCTGGTCCTCTCGGGCCAGAGCAACAATGGCCTAAACGTAGACGACGGCGGAGACTATTCATCTCCATCCCATCACGTCAAGCTCACCAATTTGAAAATCTCCGACATTCCGAAAGGAAATCACGATGGCATCAAGCTGTCCGGCCTGGACAACTTCGAGGTCAAAAACTGCGTGATCGAGCGTTGGGGCGGGTCTGGCATCGACATGGTTGGGTGCCATCAGGGAGTCATTGAGGCCTGCACCTTCCGCAACGGCGGCGACAGCGGCATCCAGGCGAAGGGCGGGTCCTCTGAGGTCCGAATCGTCGCCAGCCGTTTCGAGAATGCCGGGCAGAGGAGCGTGAATATCGGTGGCAGCACCGGCCCGGAATACTTCCGCCCACCTCTCGCCAAGATGCCGACAGATAAGCGATATGAGGCCATGGCCATCACGGTCGAGGGTTGCACCTTCATCGGAAGCATGTCCCCGATCGCATTCGTAGGAGTGGACGGCGCGAGGGTTAGATTCAACACGATCTACAACCCCGAACGTTGGGCGATCCGAATCCTGCAAGAAACAAGGCAACCCGGCTTTCTTCCTTGCCGAAACGGCCTCATTGAAAAGAACTTGATCGTTTTCCGCTCCGATCGTTGGTCGTCCGGCGGCGTCAATGTCGGCGAGGGAACGGAGCCAAAGACGTTCCAGTTTCGAGGCAACTTCTGGTTCTGCTCTGACCAGCCCAATCGAAGCAAACCCCAAACGCCCACTGAGGATAAAGATTCGATCCTTGGGGCCGACCCCTTATTCCTTGACCCTTCGAAAAGCGACTTCCGAGTCAAGCCCGAAAGCCAGGCTCGGAATGTCGGCGCTCACGCGTTTCGTAAAAGATAAAGGTAGTTAGCCGCCCGCTTTCTTCAACGATCCAAACGCTTCCTGGATCTTGGCGCGCTCGGCCTCGGTCATCTTAGGCGCAGCTTTTTTGAGGATCGTCATGAAGAAGGCAATTTCGTCCGGTTCGTATGGACAACCGATGTTTGTGCCTTTCGAGAAACCATTGCAGGTGATTTCCCCAGCCGGACCCTTGAGCGAGTTCACAATCATCTTGCCCGTCTTGGCGTCGGCAAAGTAGAAGAACGGAATCCCCTGATCCTTGCCCCCAACTGACTCCATCAGCGCTTCGCCGCCAGGATTCTCCAGCTTCTCTTTCTCCCCATTCTCCAGAACGACGATCGGAGTCGAAACGAAATACTTATCCCAAATCGCCTTGATTTCCGGCTTGTCCAGAACTCCCTGCATCTTATGGCACCAACCGCACCAAGATGCGGTGAAGCGTACAAAAGGAACTTTGCCAGATTTGCTCGCCGCCGCACGAGCCGCTGAAACCAGGTCGTTAGCCGACTTCGGTGCTTGCGCAAATGAAGCAGTGGCCAAGATCGCGAATGCCAAAACGGATGCGAGTCTTTTCATGGTGTTCCCATTCTACGCAATCATCCTGTACCCTAGTAATCTGAAAAACGGCAAATTCACCGCGACCCTACTCAGGGCCATCGCAAAGCAGACCCAAAGTCTGGACGCCTTGGAATCCCGCGTCAACGTTGGCGACGTTGAAGCCGTACACGACTTACGGGTCGCCCTGCGACGGCTGCGTTCGGCCTTGCGCCTGCTCGACGATCCGGACGCAGACAATCTCCGGAAGCGGGCAAAGGCGGTGGCCGACACCGTGGGTGCGGTCCGGGACCTGGACGTTCTGCTGGAAATGCCCAAGATTCCCAATGCCTGGAAATTCGCCCTCCGCCTAGAACGCGAACGGGCCTTGTCGATCGCGCGCTCCCAGCTTGCCGACAAGGGGCATCTTCGATGGAAAGGGCGACTTGCAGAATGGCTAGCGCAAGACTTCGAAGCCGAATCTGAAGGGAATGTCTTTGAGGATGCCCTTCAGATTCATGTCGATGAAGTCATCGCGCTTCGATCGGCCGCTAGCGACGAGGAGTTCCATCAGCTACGGATCAACGTAAAGCGCCTTCGCTACCTTCTTGAATTCTTTCAGAAAGGCATGCTTACGAAGGCTAAGAAGTGCATCAAGGGCCTTACCGAAATTCAGGATGAACTGGGCCGATATCACGACGCCGTCGTTGCCCGACAGCGACTCAATCTCGCCATCGAAGCCGCAACCGGGCTTAGCCTAAAGTCCAAGTTGATTGCCTTCCAAAAGACCTTGGCGGAGGATAAGCAAAGCCAGCTACCCAGCGAATCGGCAACTCGGGCAACTGGTTTGGCCCAAGAATCGCTCGCCGTGCAGCTTGACGACTAAGGAAACTCAGGCTCATTCGGCCTCGGCATTCTCTGCTCGACTGGCAGCATTGCCGGAAATGGCTTGTGTGGCTCCATCTGATACCAATAGGCCGTCGACGAGTAGTCGTTCCAAAGCTTGTTCGCGTGCCCGTGCTCGATGCTCACCCGAATCGACTTTCGAAACCGGATCGGGTCTTGGATGTGGAAGCGGTACATCGAGTTCTTGCCCCGCCATCGCCAATCCGCATTCCCTGAGTTGACGGTGATCCCGTGATAGGGCGCGCTGTACTCTTGGGTCGGACCAAAGGCGGTGTTGATGTAGTCCTCCGTGCCGGTTCCATGCATTCGAGGCGGCCAAGGCTCCCCGTCGATCACGATCATATCGTCGCCTTCGCCATACCAGTCGTTGCCCTGCCGATGGAAACAGTCGATGTTCAGGTTGCAACCCACATAGACTCCATTTCCTTCTGCCTCCAAAATCAAATAGTTGTCCTTGTCGCTCAGGTTAGGATTCTCTTGCCAAATTCGCATGTAGTTGTCGGGTCCGAGCTTTTCGGTCAGCCAACCCTCAGTCGGGTTCTCCCGTCGCCATTGGGCATGGAATCTTGCCGCATCTGGAAGGGAAGCCGGATACTCCTCATGGTCCACATAGAAATACAGATTGATCGGCCCCGGACACTCCGACTGCACCTCAATTCGCGCCGAATCAAACGGCATCGCCCACCAGCAGTTAAAGCCGCGTCCATCCTCTGGCGACATCTGGAGCGGAGCCGATATGAAGTTCCGTCGCAACCCATGCCCGATACCGAAGAAATCCCCAAGCGGAACCTCCACAGACGGGTGCTCCTCGCCATCCCACCACATGCGGATAACGCACTTGCGAGGGTAAAGGTCGTCGTTCCCGACCGTGCACCAGATGTGCTTGACACAACCTGGCTTGTCCGTCTCCAGCAGAACCGCTGATTGCCCAGGCTCGATCGTCACCCAGTCGGCGTTGCCGCCGGTTCGGTCGTAGGACGAGGAACGTCGGGACTCGTAGTCGCGCAGGTAGGGAAGTTGGGCAAGTGAATCAGAGCCGAACATCCCCGGAGTTTAGTCCGATTCCTAAGCGTTAAGGAAGCTTGTCAGCTCAATGCCAGTGGATGCTAGACTCAAGCATGTCCGCGCGCTTCACAACCCTAGATTTCGCGGACATTCCTGGATCCCAAGCTTATGACGTTTTAGTCGCAACCGTCCACCCCCGACCCATCGCATTCGTAAGCTCGATATCGGGCGCGGGCCACCTCAATCTCGCCCCGTTCAGCTTTTTCATGGTGGGTGGCTCCAATCCGCCATCTCTAGTTTTTAGTCCTACTCTAAGCGCCCACGGCCCAAAGGACACCCTGCGCAACATCGAAGAGACCGGTGAATTCGTGGTCAATCTCGTTCACCGAGAAATCGCGCACTCCATGAACCTCACGGCAAAGGGCTACCCCCACGAGATCTCGGAGTGGGAGAAGGTTGGGCTCAGCCCGCTCCCTAGCCAGCTCGTAAAGCCTCCCCGAGTCGCCGAGTCGCTGGTTCACTTTGAATGCCGCCTGTTCCAAATCGTTTCCCATGGCGATGGCGCCGGCGCCTCGCGATATGTCATCGGCGAAGTCCTCGCCGCGCATCTGGCCGAAGACCTCTGGGATGGCCAAGCCGTCGTCGATGCCAAAGTCCGCCCAATCGCCCGTATGGGCGGCCCAAACTATTTGGACACGGCGGCGTTGGAATTCTTCGAGATGAAAAGGCCTGTCTAGGAATGAAAGAGTGAATGGGGTGATGGAGGTAAAGAGGGTGATCGTCAAACTACCTTTGG
>JACMJO010000462.1 GCA_014380605.1 Fimbriimonadaceae bacterium
CTGGGGGCCCGGATCGAACTTGATCGATGTTCCCGTGATCTTAAAGGTGCCACCCAACGAGTTAACGCCAGTGTAAGCTCCGAACTCGCTCTTCTCCGAACTCAATTTGATCGTAGGAGATCCTGTTCGACCCAGAATGGAGGGTTTTCCGCCCAACTCAGTGAGGGTCCAAGTCGCACCTTGAAGTGGCGGAGAGTTCATCGCAACGATTCGGTTCAAAACGAGGCTAACCTTCTTGACCGCATTGGTAATCACCAACCGGGCCTCGCTGGTCGTAAACAGCAACTGCCCACCAGAGTGGATGGATGCGCGAACATGATAACGTGCTCCCTTCTGAATTGCACTGTCCACATAAGGAAGGCGAAACGCGAACGGCACTTGCTTTCCTCCAGTCGCGAATCTTAACTCCGACACCAGCTTGGAAGGGGCATCCGCAACGCTGACATCCTCGAGCCGAACGGTAACCACCGCCCCCGCCGGCAATGCGATCTTTTCCCGATACGAAACCGTGCCCGTGATCTCCCCCGCAACCGCCATCTTCGACGCAAGTAGGGCCAGAACCACCAGAGCCAACTTTCTAGTCATATCGCTTGGACGATTCTAATGCCGATTACCTTCCAATGCAAAGCAAGGAAAGTTCTAACGTCACGCCCGATAGGCAGAGTCATTCCATCGCAACTCGTTTCTAAACTGGTGCAGGTTCGTACTCTCATCGATTACCACAACCTCGATCCCCGCGATCTCCGCAAAGTCCCTCAAATGCTCGGTGTTCACCGAGTAGCTGTATGCCGTGTGGTGCGCCCCACCCGCGTAGATCCAAGCCCCGACCGCTGTCTTGAAGTCAGGCTTACAATCCCAAACCGCCCTCGCCACCGGCAGATTCGGCATCGGAGGCACCGCCACGGCCTCGACTTCATTCACGATCAGCCGGAACCGATGCCCCAAATCCACCAACGAAGCGTTCAAGGCCGGACCCGTCTTGGCATCAAAAACCAACCGAGCCGGGTCCTCCTTCCCGCCAATCCCAAGTGGGTGAACCTCGACCGTTGGCTTGGTGGCCGCGATCGTCGGGCAAATCTCCAACATGTGCGCCCCCAGCACCAAGGGCCGCTTGGCGTCGAGGTGATAGGTGTAATCCTCCATAAACGAAGTCGCCCCTCCCTCGCCATCGACCTGTTTCATGAACCGCAGCAAAGCCGCCGTCTTCCAATCTCCCTCCGCCCCGAATCCATATCCCGCCTTCATCAGTTGCTGAGCCGCAAACCCCTGAAGCTGCTTCAACCCATGCAAGTCCTCAAACGTCGTGGTGAACCCCGCGAACCCGCCATCCTTCAAGAACGCCTCAACTCCCAGCCAGATCCGCGTCGCATCCTTCAACCCTTGCCCGCTCAAAACCTCCGACGAAATCGAATACTCATCCGCCAAACCCTTCACCGCCGACTCAACCGTGGCGTTCGAGATCTCATTTACAACCTTCACCAGGTCGCCCAGCCCAAAGGTGTTCACCGAGAACCCAAACCTCACCTCCGCCGACACCTTGTCGCCCTCTGTCACCGAGACCTGCCGCATGTTGTCCCCGAACCGGCAAAACTTCGCCCCCTGAAGGTCATGCCAGCCCCGCACTACGCGACTCCAAGCTCCCAGCCGATCCAAAACCTCCGGGTCGCTCCAATGCCCCACTACCACCTTTCGCCTCAGCCCGATTCTAGTGTGCAAATGCCCCGCTTCCCGATCTCCATGCGCCGCCTGGTTCAGGTTCATGAAGTCCATATCGATCGCATCCCAAGGCAAATCGCGATTGAACTGGGTGTGCAAGTGGCAGACTGGCTTGGTGAGCTTGGTCAAGCCGCCAATCCACATCTTCGCCGGCGAAAAAGTATGCATCCAGAGGATCAGCCCCGCGCAATTCGAGCTTGCATTCGCCTCCTGGCACAAGTTCCGAATCATCTCCGGGTCGGTAAGGATCGGCTTGAAAACCACCTTCACCGGAATCTGTCCTGCCGCATCCAACGCCTCCGCGATCCGGCGCGAGTTCTCTGCTACCTGCTTCAAGGTTTCAGGGCCATAAAGGTGCTGGCTTCCAGTAACGAACCAAATCTCGGGGGTCATAGCCCCTTGGTTATGGCATTAGCCCCTGATAAATATAAACCCCTTGGTATCCTTTATCTGTGACGCAAGAAGAGGTTTCGGTCGCCCAGCCCCCAATCTTGAAGCATGAAGGCGGCTTCAAGTGGGACGGCGTTGAGGTGCTTCCCTACAAAGAGGATGGCACCATCTTCCGAAGCGTCACCCGCCAAATCCTCTTCCATGGCATCGACAACCTGCCCGTCGAGCTCCGCTATTTCGAGGTCGGCATCGACGGCCATTCCACCCTGGAACGCCACGAGCATGCCCACCTGGTAGTCATCAACCAAGGCTCCGGCCGAGTCCTGGTTGGAGATCAAGTGCGGGAAGTCAGCCTAAACGACGTCGTACACGTCCCGCCCATGACCTGGCACCAGTTCCGAGCAACCAACGGCGAGCCTCTCGGCTTCCTTTGCGTGGTTTCACAGGAGCGAGACCGCCCCCAACGCCCCGACCCCGATCAAGTCGCCGATCTAAACGCCAATCCAACCATCGCCGAATTCATCCGCACCTGACTTTGGGAGCGCGGGCTATAATAAACCCAGCGCGTCGGGCGCAACCGGGTCCGCGGGAAAGGCTTAGCCTACCGACCAAAACAGAATAAACACGCAGACCAAAATGCGGCCTAATCGCGGACCTTAGGCGATCGCATGGAGGTTCAAAATGTCAAAACTACTCCCCGAGCGCCCAAGCTTGGAGCACCTGAAAAACGAGGCCAAGGCCCTCAAAAAAGCCCAGTCTCTACCCAAACTCGCCGACGCCCAGCTCGCCCTTGCCCGAGACTATGGCTTCCCTTCCTGGGCCAAGCTCAAACGTCATGTCGAAGGCTACGATTCCATCCGGGACGCCTTCTTCGACGCCATCCAAGCCGGCGACCGCCAAAGGGTCAAACAAGCCTTAGAAGAGGCCCCCGGCCTGGCCCGAGCCCACAACCCCCATAACTTCGGCGCGACCCCCGTCACCGTCGCCGCCGGTCGAGAGGACATCCCCATGATCGATCTCCTCATCAAGGCCGGGGCCGATGCCGATGCCCGGAGCGATTGGTGGGCCGGGAGCTTTGGGCCGCTCGACTACTGCGAGGAGAAAACCGCCGAGCATCTCCTCAAAAAAGGCGCGACCCTCACCCCCCATGCCGCCGCCCGACTCGGAAGAGTCAAGGAACTTAAGGCCATGCTGGCCAAGAATCCGGAAAGAGTCCACGAGCGCGGTGGAGACGGCCAATTCCCCCTCCATTTCGCCAAAACCGCCGAAATTGTGGACATCCTCGTCGATGCCGGGGCCGACGTGGATGCCCGTGATATCGACCATGAGGCCACCGCCGCCCAGTGGCGCATCAAGAACTTCGAGGTCCTAAAGCGCCTGGTGGAACGCGGAGCCTCCACCGAAATCTTCATCGCCGTCGCCCTGGATGATCCCGACCTCATCCAAAAGCACCTGGACCAAGACCCAAAGAGCCTGACCAGAAAGGCCAACGAGCCCGGCAACCCCATGATCCATGACCGGGCTCCCGGCGCGCCCATCTATATCTATGACATCGGCTACGTCACCCCCCTTCAGCTTGCCGCCAATCTGGGAAGGGAGCGAGCCTTCGATTGCCTGTTCGAGAAGTCCCCGCCCGGAGCCCAGCTCGTGGCCGCCGCCTGGAAAGGGGATCGCGACCTTGCCGTTAAGCTCAAGGGCCATGTCAAGAGCCTCAGCAAAGAGGAAGCCTCCCAAGTCGCCGATGCCGAGCGCTATCGCCAGCACGATAAGCTCGCCCTCATGCTGGAGCTCGGGTTCGATGTGAACGCCCAGGACCACGAGGGCATGGGGCCTGTCCATTGGGCAGGCTTCCACGGCGACCTCGACGCCCTCAAAATCATCCTCCCCTATGGGCCCAATCTGGAGCTGAAAAACGGCTACGGAGGCACCGCCCTCAGCACAACCTGCTATGGCTCCCTGCACGGCTGGTACACAAAGACGGGAGACTACGCCGAGTGCGTCCAAATGCTGATCGAAGCCGGATCGGTCGTGACTGAGTCGATGTCCGGGAGCGAGGCGGTTAACTCTGTGCTAGGGTAGGAATCGGTAACTCGAAGCTCCGGGCTCCCCTTTCTCCTCAATGGTTGGGGAGAAAGGGGCTGGGGGATAGAGGGGATTGAACTTGGAAGCCTCTCCAAACTGTCAACTCTCAACTAAAGCGCTCCTCTACCTTCGCCATAACTTGCTCCAGCACTTCCTCCTCCACCTCCCAAGACCACACCGCAACGTATTCTCTGCCCGTCTCAAGTTCAGAAACTTCAGCGCCGTCGGCCGTCTCCATTCGCTGAATCGTAGGTGGCCCCAGGTTTGCCATCGGCGTGGTGAAGTCTGCCAAGAACTCTTCGGATGACATTCCCTTCTGAACCGACACCTTCTCCGAAGCCGTTAACCACGCCACTGCAGAATTATGCGCCGATCCGTGCCAACGAGACGAAGGAGCCTTTGCACATGGCCCTCTACAGGGGACCCTTACCCTTCTTTAAATGATAATCTTTGAGCGGACGTCCGTCGGCGCCAACCCACCGTCTCCACCCGTTGGAGGCGCTTCCCCAAACAAAGTTTGAGGCCGCGCTTGGTGATCTAAAGGGTATCTCTTGCACCACTTCGAAGTGATGCTCGCGATCAATGATCTTTCCCGCACTCAAGTATTTAGCTGTTTCACGCTCATGCCGTTTCTTCATGCTTGCGACGGGATAGCGCCGAATCCTTGACCCCGGCAAGACGGTAATCCCTTCGCCATTGAACAAGCCACGTGCGTCGGCATCCTTTGCCTTGCAAGAGAACACCAGCTCACGATCAATTCGTTGCGGGATCCCGGGCTTGAGGTCAGGAATTGGTTCAAATACGGGTCCCGACTGGGCCGCATTGAGGATGCTAACAACGGCCTCAGCCGTGACCGGGACATTGCTTAGGTTGACCCTAATGGCCTTTAGAACCGCCTCAATTACCGGGCTCGACGCATCAGCAATTGCATTCACCAGATACTCTCGGACCCGCCTTTCGCTGGCATACGAATCAACCCGGGCAGTGACAATCGAATCACGGCTTAGGGCCTCTAAGAAACGGGTCATGCCCGGCTCATCGTCGAGACGAGCAGTAGCAACCAAGCGGTCTGCAGATTTTCCTTGAATCCGATCGTCGTAGAGTCGCCACTCTTGGCCATTGGTTAAGACAACCCACCGCCTGCCATTGGAATGCGCATAGTTCATCGATTGATCGACGTGTTGGCTCTCCAGCGCTGCCTTCCAAGTTTTGGCCTCCAAGTACCACGTGTGGTCTGTGTCCGGAAGAACTGTGTAATCGGGAAACCTGTTGGACACGTCGCTTGCCTGAGCGTGAATCTCATGATTCGCATACCCCAGCGCGACGAGTAGGGGCCTAATCACCCAATCGCAAGTATTCGCCTCGTTGGGCGGGGCAGGAAGCTCTCCCAGATACCGGCGAGCTTCTGTTAGCGCGGTCCTGATTTGTTCCGGGTCCGACATTAGTGCGATTATGGCTCAGCGAGTTCGCCAGAGTTCATCTGCTGATTCCCGTTCCGTTCTCCAAGGCGACCCAACGGCTGTAAAGGTTCAGAACTATTGCTTGATCAATGGAAGTAATCAACTCCCTCGAAGTGATGGCAACTGTAGAGGATTAGTAGCCACCATTCGTAGTCAAAATCTAGCGTCGGCCTTAGCAGTTTCAAGGCCCACATAAGGTCAATGAACATCGGAATCACATATGAAGTCATGTTTGCACCCGGCAAAGTCTCACGGGATACTGGATAGAGTTCCTCCCCATCTGTAATGACAAAATGTGACCAGGAATTTGGGAGGGTGTGAGCAATCATGTTGCGATCTCTTGCAAGGTCGACGTACAGCAAGTGGGGTTTTCCTCCAAAGGCAGGGGACGAACTTGGAGGACAAACAACGATCTTTTGCCATTCGTGTTTGGCTGGTTTTGCTTGTCCTTTAGGAAATCCGAAACTCGGATCAAACCTGTAGCCAAGTCTATGTAGTTCGCTAGCAATGTGCTTCAGGCGATTCTCAAAAGCTGGTGTCGAACTGTGTCCGTGTTTGCTGTAGTGCGACTTGAATTCCAGAAAAACTTCACCTTCTGAGGCAAATTCTGCCGCGTGAAGAGATGCAATCTTGGGCCTACAAGACTCCATCCACCTCAATCTAATTAGTGCTTCTTGGACAGCACCCAAGATCAATATCGAATCAGAATAGTTACCATCCCAAAGAACCAACGCTGCCTCAAGGCCCTCCGCTGCGCGTACGAGATGTGCTTCTAAAGCAGCTGAGTCACTGTAGTTCATCAGCCTTTGTTCCGGATCTTTGTCATTTCTTGTGAATCGCCGTTTTCCATCGGTTTCAAACACGTAATAATTGGCAGTCTTCGAGAGTAATCTTCCCAGATAAGAGAAGTCTAGAAGTCGCTCGTGGATTGGCGCAATACTCTTCGCCTGCTTAGCTAGCCAGCCGTCACTATAACTCCCCTTCAGACCGCTTTCATGCGGGGCACTACTGTGAAGGATCGGAACTATGTTTATGTGGAATGCCATCCAGAAATGGTCCGAACTCTTGTAAATACCATTGCTGATGCAGCTGTCATGAAGCAACTTCACATGCAGATCTTCTAGAAGACCTGCATCCACGAACATTTCGGTTATGAACCCAGCCTGTTTCGGCGGCGTCATCCAGAGAAAGACGAGCGAAACATTCAAATGGATTTCTGCGCCTCAAGACGCTGCTTTAGCCCGTGTGGTCGATCACAAAGTCGCAGTCTTGAGGCTAGATCGAACTGTTTGCTTTCAGCCACAAGGCGACGTGGTCAACCACAAAGATTTCAGTTTTTGATCTGAACGATACACTCACACAGTGGATGGATGAAGTTAGGTCCAGATGTACAATTTCCCCATGAGGAGGCGGTGGAAACTGATAGTGGCGCTCCTCGCTTGCATTGCCCTCGCAACTTGCATTCTCCTGTTCCAGCCCCAAGAAGACGACGGACTTGGTTGGATTCGGAAATACGGCCCCTCAGAAACGGTCACCGACCGACCAACAGCGTCGGGGCAGTACGTCGGAATCAAATCCAAATGGCTTCTGCATGAGTTCAAATTCAAAGGCACCGTCCCTCCAAAGCTTGAGATAGAGTATTTGGCACGGTTAGAGAAAGAAATCGCGGAGATGGACAAAGGCAACCATCGGGACGAGTATGACTTCGTGGATATCCTTCCAAAACAAGGGCTCGTCCTTGTCGAAAGGCCCGTGGATCGAAATTGGATTGATCAGCAATGGCGCAAGTTCCGGCGAGCCGTCGGTCTCCTACCAATGAAGCAACCCTAGCCAACCCTGTTGGTTCCAGATCGCATCTCCGTCGCCAGAGACCCTTCTAAGCTCGCAATCGGAATGAAGGAACGAATCCGTTATTCTGTTGAAATGGATCCGGTGATTGGCACGTATACGGTCGCTTACAAAGCCTCGGTAACACGCAAGTTGAACGGCGACTGCATGAAGGCCTTCTGGAAAGACTGGCTCACATACGGGGTCAAGTGCGGGCTCTACTACATGTTGTATGGGCTGATCGCCTGGGTTTTCATCAGC
>JACMJO010000463.1 GCA_014380605.1 Fimbriimonadaceae bacterium
AAGCGTTACCTTGTCCAACTCGTTCTTTTGCCTGATCTCTACCGGCATGTCGATTTCGCCGATCTTGAGGCTCGCCTTAACGGGGACCGTTGCATCCGGTTTCAAGTCTTGGCTCGTCTCGATCTTGGCTCCAGAACCCGATTGACGACCCGTGCAACCTGAAACGACCAATACCAAGACTAGTACTTGCGGCAACCGACGAATCACAGGTCAGCCGCCTTCGAACTCTCCATCTTAAGGAGTTTCACTTTACGCTGTTGAGTGTCCTTCCCTGCCTGAACCGTTTCATTCAGTTCAACCAAACCGACTCCCTTGGCATAGATCGCCGTCTGTTTGAACAAGGTTGCGGTTTTTTCGTTCAGGCCGATCCTGGTCTCCGATTTGACCTCGATGCAATCGCGCTTCTCGGTTCCGACCGCCTTCTGCCCAAGGTCTTTGGATTGCCCTTTGATGAAGATGCGAGACTCTTTGTCGTCCTCGTACGGCGACGGACCCTCGAAATCCCACTTGGCCCCTTTCGCTTCAAATTGGAAAACAGGCTGAGGCTTTAGCAGAAGCTGCTTAGGGTCGTGGCCGAGGACGTAAATGGTATTCGGCGTTGCATCGTAGAACGTTGTCTGTACCAACTTCCCGCCTATCTTAATAATCAAGGGCAGACGCATCTTGCCATCGACTTCGACTGCCGCTCCGACCTCTTGAACGTAGAGCCCGTAACTCGCTCCACTCGTCTCGTAGGTCCACTTCATCCCTGGTTCCATCGGGAAGTAGTCAGTTGCTTGAGTTTGAGCGGAGTTTAGGATGGCGAGGGCGGCAATGGCAATCATGGCAATCAACTACTTTGTTCGACGATCATCGTTTGGGTTGGCTTTCCTGGAGTCGTAAGGGCGATCTCGATTTTTACGTTTCCAATGCCCTTGACGAACCATGACTTGGTTTCGTACTTCGACTCTTGCTTTGTTCCAGCCATGGATACGGTGGCCCTACCCACCGACGTGACCAGAAGGGCCTTTTGGACACCACTTTTGGTCTTCAGATCACGAATTCCTTCCACTTTATAGGTGCTCTTCTCTTCTATCGCTTGCCCGTCTTTTTTGACGACCTTGTTATCGACTTTCCAGGTTTTTCCAGGAGTCAGGTCGGCCGGCAGGGCCAAGAACTGAGTTGGGGTGATCGTCCCAATCGTCGTCCCCGCCATATGAACGCCGTCCGCATCCACAATGACCGTGTCGTCGCCAAGATCTTCGGCGATGGCTCCGGTGCGCACGATCTGGAAGTACACCCTGCCGCCTTCGATTTTCTCCAATTCGGCGGTTACGCCACCGGTCTTCGAAGGAAGGTTGGGAGACCGCATTTCAAGCCCCATCGGCTTTAAGTTGCCGAGGCCATAGTATTCGTAAGCATTGTGCTTGACCGACGCGGGAATGTCTTCAGGCTTTGGCTTCGGAGCCTCAGGCTTTTGGCCATCTTTTCCGGCCGTTGTGGATGAAGGGTTCTCCGTGACCGTGGCTACGTCGGGACTCGGCTTGCATCCTATGGCAAGGATCAACGCGAGAATTGGAATGTATTTCGTGCTCATTTGACGTTGTGGCTCTTTAGGGTTAGTAGCAACTCGGAAGCTCCGACCGTACTTGACGTAGACTCCCTAATGCGGACAATTCCGATTTTTGGCGCAAACCAGATTGTGCGGTCGGTCTTCTCCGTTACCTTCCCGTTTACGCTCGTGCCCTTGGACTCGATTGCGATGGCGGACATTCGCTTCATGTCGGTATCCACTTCCTGGGCCCCGAGTATCTCGGAGTTATAGGCCATTTTGGATTTTCCATCCGATCCCGACCAACTGAATCTCTTGCCCGGTTCGATGGGAAAGACGATGGCGGGAATTGGGGTCGAGAATTGGCGGACGTTTTTCAGGCCGATGTTGACTTGAAATATCCCTTTGCCGTTGGATATCCAGGTTTGACGATCCACAACATCTTTTCCAATAATCAGTTCGATCGTCGCTCGCGTATTGCCGCCGGTTTCCTCGACCTTTGCAACTTTGAACGTAGCTTCGATCTCCTTCTGCTGACTCTTGGTACCGACTCTTTGAACCGTCTTTGTCGCAAAGGTCCAAGAGTTGCCCACTTTGAACGGAAACAGATTCTTGCCGTCTGCGGCCTTCAGCGAAACAGGCTCGATCTTAGGTGGGGGTTTGGGTACGTAGCTGCTCGATCCACCCGAACAACCGATCGTGACGGCCAAACCAACGGCGCTTAGCAAATAATTCCTCATTCAGCTTTTCACTCCAGTCTTGTTATTGATTGCATCCACGGCGTCTTGCACCAAGACTTTATCAGGCATTTGCGTAATTTGCAGTTCCCCCTGAGCCAATTCGTGGCGAATCCTCGGCGCGGCAATCGCAACGCCATCGACGATTAACAGCAATTGCGAGCCGACCTTCTTTCGGCTGAATTGCCAAAGGCGCTTTCTGCCTTCATCCGTCATCTCGATCGTCAAATCGTTTAACGTCTCAGAACCGGCAATGTAATTCCGACTCGATGCTTTGGCTATATGTACGTCGGTGACCACTACAGTTGCACTCTTCAAAACTTGCTGAGCGGGGCGAGCAAGCTCGGCATTGGACTCGGCATCGATAAGTCTATTCAGAGACTTTCGCACGTCCTCTTTTTGCCCCTCTCCTCGGTCTATCTTTTGCTTTTCGAGCGCGTAATAGCCGGCTAGTGCAGGGAGATCATAGGCTTTCTCGTTTAGAGCGCGTGCTACCGCCTTTGAAATCTGCGATCTGTAAGGAATTTGGATCGTCCCTTTCATATCTACCGCCTGGTCCGCCACTTGAACCTTGCACGGAACATACGTCTCGACAATGATCCCGTTCTCGTGGGCGGTCAGGCTGATTTGGGTCAAGGGCGTCCCATCGAGGCGCACGTTGATCGCCTTTTCGAGCTTTGGCGTCAAAACCGGATCGCCGCTGATCGCCTTCCTCAAATCCCCTTCCTTCCAGATGATCCGTTCGGTTGGCCATTCCGCAGTCTCCTGCATCTCATTCATGATGGCGATAAATTGCCCGAGCGCGGCAGCGTTGCCCTGAAGCGCTTGAAGCATTTCCCGAATGGGCACGCGCTTTTTCTCCGCCGCGTCGCTTAGAGCTTCTTGGCCCGCAGATGCATCGAAGTTCTCAACGGAACTCCTGATAAGCTGGGCGGCATGATTGGCGACTAGAACGCGGTACCCGCTGTCCGAAGCAATGCCGACGATGTTAACCCGCGAAGGTCTGATGGGAGCGAACTTCAACCCGTCAACGGTCATGCCGGCGTACAGTTGCCAGCCGTAATAGCCGCCTCCAACGATGGCGAGAAATCCGATTGCAATTTTGGCTGAGGAGCGAATCTTCATGGTCTATTCGATGTTCCAAACAACCGATTGCATTGGATAGTTCGCGCGGGCAAGCTGGTCAGTGATTCCAAGACGAGCCTTTGGCTTAGCAAAGATTGTACCGTCCCTACTCGTTCGGATTGAATTGAGCGTATTGGTTGCCGGAAAGGGAAGCAACCAACGCGGCAACACCCGTCATGATTCCCGCCGACACCATCCCCGACAGGATCGGAGATAGATTCAAGGCGCTTAGGCCCACAAAGGCAAGAACCCCGGGAGCGCAGCAGACGACAATCCCGACGAAGTTCATTAGCCCGCGGAAGCCCCTTTGCGACGGATCATCGAAGTCGGGGAAAAGCAACGTCGTCAGGCAGGTGACCGAACAGATCAACACGGCAAGAAACGGCATGACGATCGCAGAAGCCAACGCCTGCTGCCAAATCCCAGGCACCAAAACCGTCGCCAGCAACGAACAGAACCAAGCCGTGATAGATGCTGGAAATGCCTTTGCCATCACCTCATAGAGAATGGTTGTCGCAAAGCTGAAAGGCAATGGCTTTTGGACGTCTACGCGTCTGAGCATTTCAATGAACCCAGCTTGAGACAATGCCGAAGCGGACATGAAAACGCCCAGGGATTGCAGAAATAGGAAGATGTATCCGGCGAGAAACTGCCCCTCGTCAAAGGCTCCGATTAGGGGCAGGATTGTGATGAAAACGGTTATTAAGGCGAAGAGTACGACAACGAACCAGGTGCTTCGCAAGGTGATCAAGGCTTCCTTCCAAAGCAAGGCTCGGGCACCAAGGGCATTCCTTCGTGATATCCAAGCGAGTCGGCCAGCCTTGATTTTGCCTTGACGTGCCTGCGCGGTTACGATCCCGATCGTGTCCCCGGATTGTTGTAATCGTCTCGTGTCTACGGAGTCGAAGCCCTTTGCCGCCGCTTGGTCATACATCCAGCCTGCCTGCGACATAGCGATCTTGATGCATGCCAGGATGATGGCAATGAGGCCCCCCAAGCCAAGCAGCATCGTTGTCAAATCGCCATTCACCAACCCGTGCACCGCCCACATGGCAAGCGTAGCCGAGAAGAAAACAACCCTAAGTGCCGGGTTTTCGGTTACGCCAACCCAGTCCTGCCAAGAACTAAATCTTGTGGCCTGCCAGGCCACAAAGCCGCAGACCCCGATAAGAATCAACCCCATTCCCCATCCTAAGATCCTTCGATTCCGGGTGCTGGCAAGGTCGCTTCGATTGACGAAGAGCGACGCGGCGTAGTTGATGCAGACCCACGAAAAGGCGACCAAGAGCCACGTGCCGATCGCAAAGCGCATGGTTTGGGCGATGGCGTCCGGGTTCTGGGCAGCATTCTGGAGGCTCTTGACTCCCATCGATGCGGGGCGAAACCCGATAAAAATGAAAAACAGAGGCGCCATGAGAGTCAGCAGGTAGTCCCGCAAGATCCGAAAAATCAGCACCAATTTGGGCTCAACCGGCGTTGGAAACAGTACATCCACGTCGGCTGGGCGGAAGCTGTTTCGTGTGCTCAATGAACCAAGCGCCAAGAAGAAGGTTACAAAGGCAAATCCGGCGAAAATGAGCGCATCCAGAATTCGCGCTATATCGACGGATGCCAGGAATTCGTTTGCCCGCTCAAAGGCGGCCGGATTGAAGACTCGCCTTTCGCCCCGGCTGGGGAAGAAGACAAGGCGGACGATCCAGAAAGATGCGAACAGGAGGGCGATAAGCCTGCGAGGGTTCATTACCGCGCGCTTAACGCCGTTAACAAACGTTCTAACCGTCAGGAAGACTAGAGCTCGCAACTTCGCCCCCCGTAAGTTTGAGGAAGACTTCCTCTAGGCTGCTAGACTCCATGCCACTGAAGGTGCGCAATTCTGCCAAGGTCCCTTCAACCATTTTGACCCCCTTATTGACGATGATCACCCGGTCGCACAGCTTCTCCGCGGTATCAAGGAGGTGGGTTGAAATCAGGACCGCCGCGCCATTCGATTTTGCCCGTTGAATCTCAATCTTCAGCTCATGCGCGCCCGCTGGATCGACGCCGATCAACGGCTCATCGAAGAGCATGACGTTCGCGTTGTGGACCAAGGCGCACGCAACGCTAAGCTTCTGCTTCATTCCCTTGGAAAGGGTTGCGACCAACTCGTTGCGCTTCTCGGTTAAGTCATAGCGGGATAGAAGCTCTTCCCTCTTGGACTCGTACTGGTCCATCGTGTTGAAGCACATCGCCACAAATTTGAGGTGTTCCTCAACCGAAAGAAGCTCGTAAAGCGAGGGGACTTCAGGTACGAACGCCAAGCCCGCCTTGGCCTTTCCCTGGTCTTTCACAATGTCCCACCCGTTGACAAGGATCTCGCCGCTTGTGGGCCGTAGAATGCCTGCCGAACACCGGAGCGCGGTGGTCTTGCCAGCTCCGTTGGGGCCAAGAAGCCCCACGATCTCGCCTGCGTTGATGGTTATGGTTAAGTCGTTGACAGCCCGAAAGGACTTGTATTGCTTGACAAGGTGGCGAATCTCGAGCATCGGTGGAGGTTCAAAAGGTTACTCGATTGGGGGTTGGAAGCTCGCGAAAACGCGAAAACGCTTATAGCGTTTTGGCAAGCCACAGCACATACAAGCAATCCACGTTCGGTATCCTTGCGACCCATGAGTGTCGAAGCGTTGGCGGGAAGGATACGTGCCGAAGTTGGCAAGGCGATCGCCGGGCAGGACAAGGTGATCGAGCAGGTCTTGGTCGCAGTTCTTGCCAATGGCCATGTCTTGCTTGAGGGAGTTCCCGGAGTAGCCAAGACGCTTCTCGTCCGATGCTTGGCGAAGACGCTTAACTTGGAGTACGGGCGTATCCAATTCACTCCAGACTTGATGCCGTCCGACGTGGTTGGGACCATGATTTTCGACCCCAAGACCACCGATTTCAAGATGCGCAAAGGGCCGATCTTCGTCAGCATTCTCCTCGCCGACGAAATCAACCGAACACCGCCAAAAACTCAGGCCGCACTCTTGGAAGCGATGGAAGAGCGGCGGGCGACCATCGATGGAGAACCGTATCCTCTGCCCCTACCGTTTATCGTCTTCGCAACTCAGAATCCGATCGACTTTGAAGGCACCTATCCTCTTCCCGAGGCCCAGCAAGATCGATTCCTGCTAAAGATCGTGGTGGATTACCCGTCGGCCGAAGCCGAGGTCGAAGTTCTCAAGCGCCACCATGCGGGCTTCAGGCCCCAGAATCTGGATGAGTACGGCCTTCAGCCCGTGATCTCCGCCGAGGAACTGGCGACAATGCAGGCCGACGTTGCGAAGGTGACGGTTGAAGACAAGGTCTTCAACTACATTTACGAGATGGTAAAAGCCACTCGAAACTCCAACGACGTGATGGTCGGCGGATCGCCCCGTGCGGGGATCGCCCTTTTGAATTGCTCCAAAGCGGTCGCGGCATTGCGAGGCCGGGACTACGTGATTCCTGACGATGTGAAGGAACTCGCCCTGCCCGTGCTTCGACACCGCGTCCTGCTCCGCCCCGAGGCCGAAGTCGAAGGACTAAATTCAGATCGCGTGTTGCGCTCGATCATCGATGCCCAAATCGTGCCTCGCTAAAGTGCCTCCCCATGCGAGGAGCGAGTAGGGGGAAGTTAGGTGGGGGTTCCTGGAGCCGAGACGGCACCGGTCGATAGCGGTAACCTCCAGCCATGATCTCGGCCTTTTTGGTTGGCTTTGCACTATCGACAACCCAGGGACCGGAATGGGCGGGCAAAAACAAGTACTACCGACCTCGGGACGATCAAGCGGTGTATGTGGTCCGCAACGACAATGTGGTTCTAGACTTCAAAGGAGGCTCGATCCAGTCCGGCAAGCCGCCCAGTCCCGACCAATCGACATACATCGGAACCGGAATCCTGCTGGAGGGTCGAAAGAACGTCACGATCCGCAATCTCAAGGTTTCGGGGTACCGCTTCAACATCCGTCTCCTCAACTGCGAGAACATCCGGTTGGAGAATTGTGTCGCCAGCGGAAGCCGGTCGATCAGGATGGCGACGGATCGCCGCCCAATCAGCACCTTTCTCGACATCCGAAACATCGACGTTTGGCGAACTTATGGCGCAGGCATCTGGATCGAAGGGTCTCGCAACGTCATCGTCAAGAAAACCAAGGCGAAGGCATCTCAGAATGGCATTGTTCTCGTCGACACCACAAAGAGCTTGCTAATCGAGAATGACTTCTCCTTCAACTCCGGTTGGGGCATTGCCTTGGGAAGGTCGAGCGACAACGAAGTCTGCTGGAATCGGGCGGACTTTGTGAATCGTCCCTGGTCAGGTGGTTGGGGAGGCGATTCTTCAGCGGTTGCGGTTGCCGACTCCTCGAACCGCAATTACTTCGTCGGAAACAGCCTGACCCACTCTGGCGACGGTTTCTTCCTGACCCACCGATCCGACCGATTCGATGAGAAGGCAGAAAAGATCGAGCTGTTTGGCGCGAGCAATGAGAATGTCATCGCCTACAACGACGGCTCTTGGTCAACCGCCAACGCCTTCGAAGGGACCTTTTCCAAGGAGAACGTCTACTACAGGAACTGGGCAAACGACTCGCTCGCGGCGGGGTTTTGGCTTGGCTACTCCGATGGCTCGCTGATTCTGGATAACCAGATCAAGCGAAATCAGAACAGCGGGGTTGCAATCGAGCACGGTCTGGCGAACACGGTTCAGGGCAATGCCATCGAGAACTCGGCTTGGGCTGGAATCGCCTTTTGGGCGAGCAACGACTGGCGCGCCAAAGCAAAACCGGCCGATAAAAACGACGCGTTCGGCAACACCCTCAAAGGAAATTTCGAGCCTTATCGTCTTGCAAATTCAGTCGATTCCTTTTTGAAGGACGAAGTCGTGTCGACGAGTCCATTTAATGTTCAATCGGTGGCAAATCCAAACTGGAGCGGGAGAAAAGCAACCTTTGAGTCCCAGCAGCTTCCCCATGTCAAGAAACTGATGGCCCTA
>JACMJO010000464.1 GCA_014380605.1 Fimbriimonadaceae bacterium
CTTGGAAAGGCGAAAAGCTCCGCGACATGTGCGAGAGTCATCTCAAAACCCTTGAGAGTGGCTTCGCGCTCAAGTCGTTAAGCGACAGTCCCTCCCTCTATTTCCCGCTTGACCATCCGCTCGTGAAAGTTATCCGCGAAGTCGTCAAGGAGGAAACTGGCGAAACCAAGCCTCCGGGTGTCATGGGCGGCGGGACCTATGCCCGCGCCATTCCTAATACCGTTAGCATTGGCACCGGCTGGGAAGGCGATGGAAAGGCTCATGAAACCGATGAGCGGCTGAAAGTCGACCATCTCTTCAAAATGAGCCGAATCTATGCACACATTCTTTATCGGCTAGCATTGGTGGAACCTAGCTAGCCTTTGGACCTTATGAATCGTATGAAACTAAAAACTTTGATCTTTCCAGCCCTTGCGATGGCCTTTGCTTGCGGTATGGTTGCGGCAAACATGGGACCCGCTAACTCCGTTTACGATTTCACCAAGAAGGACATCGACGGTAAGCCCGTGAAGTTGGAGAAGTTCAAGGGCAAGGTTTTGCTGGTCGTCAATGTTGCGAGCAAATGCGGCTTGACGCCCCAATACGACGGGCTTCAGAAGCTCTACACCAGCTACAAAGCCAAGGGTTTTGAAGTCCTAGGCTTCCCCGCCAATGAGTTTGGCAATCAGGAGCCAGGTTCCAACAAAGAGATCAAGGAATTCTGCGTGGCCAAGCACCACGTCACCTTCCCGATGTTCGAGAAGATCGTGGTGAAGGGCCAAGGCATCGACCCGCTTTATGAGTTCCTCATCTCCCACTCTGACCGACCCAAGGACGACATCGAATGGAACTTCGCCAAGTTCTTAGTTGGCAAAGATGGCAAAGTCATCAAGCGATTCAATCCCCAAACCAAGCCAGACGATGCGGAACTGGTCAAGGCGATTGAAGCGGCACTGAAGTAGTCGCTTTTGGGAGTGCGCGAACTTGTTCGCGCTTTTCTTTAGAGCATTCTATTCGACTTGGCGAATGTCGCAAAAACAAGGCGCGAACAAGTTCTCGCACTCCCAAAGTTAACAGAACACTCTAGATTTTCAGGAAGGTGCCGATAGAAATACCTGGAGCACCCAATGTCTGCAATCGCAAAATCGAACGACGTCCCGACCCTCGCTTGGACCGGAGAGCGTATGGTCCCTAACCAGGCCGATCCTGCCACCGAGCTATACCACTGGCAGAGATATCTCTACTTTCGACCGTGGTACGTGGACAAGAAGGTCATCGATGCGGCAAGCGGGGAAGGATATGGCACCGCCTATGCGGCGATCTTTGCCTCCGAAGCGACCGGACTCGACATCGGCGCTGATGCAGTCGCCCATGCTCGGAAGAAGTACGACTACGCCAAGTTCGCTTTAAAGGATGTCTGTGAAGCGGATTACTCGGACGCAGACTTGGTCACCAGCTTTGAGACCATTGAGCACGTTCCAGATCCCAACAAGTTCCTCGACGCGCTGAAGTCCTGTAAGGGCCAGATCGTCATCAGCACCCCAAATCGGAAAACTCACTCGCCAGGAAATAGGCTTGAAGACCAGCCTCTGAACCAGTTTCACACCGTCGAATGGACGCCTAGCGAGTTCTCCGACCTCATCCTCTCGCACTTCCCCACTCGACAAGTTCGCTTTTTGAGCCAAGAAGGCAGATGGCCCGGGCTCATTCGGGAAGGGCTAGTTGACGACGCGATGTATACGATTGCGGTAATCGGAGAGGGCGAACTTCCCCAGTGGCCTAGGCTTGGCATCTCGATTCCCACGTGCAACGCTTCCCGAACCCAGGATGCGATCTTGGGATTCACCAAGTTCTACCCCGGCGAGATCGAATTCGCGATCGTTGCGAATGGCTGCGATCAAGCTCATATTGGCCAACTCAAGAGCCTGCAAAACGAGATTCCCCATATCGTCCACCTCATCGAAGAATCCGAGAACCTAGGCTATGGCCGGGGAGCGAATCGGGGTCTCGACTACTTATGGCAGGAAGCCTGGTTCGACTATTACGTGGTCAGCAACGACGATGTTTATCCAAGCGTGGACTTCCTCCCACAGATGGTGACGGCACTTGGAGAATTGAAGAAGCAGGATCTGAATCCCGGCGTGCTGGGTTGCGTAACCAATGAGATCAGCGGCTCTCAGAGAGTCGACATTGGCGGCTATTCCAGCATCGCCGAAATGCAGGAGCAGGCTCGGTTGTGGAGCAAGGAACATCATTCCGGCGCGACGCAAACCGTCCAGATTCGCGGCGTCTTCATGCTCATCGATCCGGACTGTCTCAGTAAGGTCGGCGGATTCGACCCAAGATTCGGCATTGGCAACTTTGAAGACGACGACCACAACCTAAGATGCCTTCAGGCCGGCTTTACCCTCTGGCAAGTTGATGGGGCTTTTCTCCACCACATGGGCAGCAGCACTTTCAAAGACCTCGGGATCGACTACACCCTTAACATGGATCGGAACCTAAATCTGATCCTTGAGAAGTGGGACACCCCATCGTTCGAGTCGCTCTGGACCCTTCCTGCGGAGAATCGGAATGTGTACGTTCCGTTGACCGCCGATGTCGAAACCAGCGGCGTTTGCATTAAGATCAATGGCGAACCCGTCGATCTGATCAACCAGGCAAGCAACATGGAGTTCGCGGCGTACGTCATGCAGCAGATTCAGGGCAAGGATCGGGAAGTTAGATTTGCAATTGTCGAAGCGCTGAAGGCGGCCTAGTCTAGCGAGGTAAAGCAAGGCACCAAGGCAAGTTTCTAGGGTGCCTGGCTCTTGTGGAACGCGAGGAGGCGAATTCGCCTTGCCTGCACACCAACAATTACGCACACCACAAGCATCGCGGTGTAGACAATCCACGACAAAGACTCTCGCCATGCTATGTGGCCTGTCTCCAATCGCTTTTCGGATCAAAATTTGGCCGTGTTGCCAAGGTGCCTGCCATTGATATCGCAAAGAGGATCGCCACAACGACCAAAGCAATTAAGGTTTGACGCCTTAGATCGTCCATACTCACCCTTTCAGTATACGAGTACTTTCACCAATGGGAATACCGATAGCGATCGCCTTTGACAAGGCATTGAGCAGGAGTGTCAGACCTTCCTCGCCGATCACTGAAGGCCGCCTGAATAACCTTTAGGTCTTTGTGAACTTTTAGGCTCAAAACACGTAAACCCTTCCAGCTACCTGGAAATCCCCGAATGAGCCTGCATGAATCGCTAGACAGCGCCAGTACGAATACGCCATCCTCGTTCCCTATGGCGAACGAAGGACTAGAGCGAGTCGATCTCGAGATCACCAAACCTCAGGAAGAGGCGATGTCGCTGGCGCCCGGCGAGTTTGCGCTTAAGAACCAGGTCCTTCCGCTTTTTCTTGAAGGCAACACTTTGGTGGTCGCAATCGGCTCCATCACTTCCCTGCCGTCGGTCGATGATTTGGGAATCTTGGCGAATAGACCCGTCCGAGCCGTTATGGCAGATTCGGCCCTGATCAAAGAGCGGATCGAAGAGTATTTCCTCGAGCGAATCTTGGCTGGCCTCCCGGGCGAAGATCAAGGTAGCGCAATTGCCGAGATCGACGACACCACCGACCTTGCCGACCTCACAAAGATGGCGGGCGAAACGGCCGTCGTCCAGATGGTCAATCTGATCTTTGCTCAGGCAGTTAGAGATAGCGCTTCTGACATCCACATCGAGCCTTATGAGAAAGAAGTTAAGGTTCGCTATCGCTTAGACGGCATGCTGAACGACATGATGCGCCCGCCCAAGCGGATGCACGCCGCGATTATCAGCCGCCTAAAGATTCTGGGCGAGATGAACATCGCCGAGCGCCGACTTCCCCAAGACGGAAGAATCAAGATCACGATCGCCGGTCGCGCCATCGACGTCCGTGTCTCGATTATTCCAACGGTTTATGGCGAAAGGGCAGTCATGCGACTTCTGGACAAGGGCACAGCTTTGCTGGGCTTGGAAGAGTTGGGCATGCCGACGGAGACTTACGAGAAGCTCCTCAAGCTCATCCACCAGCCCTACGGAATCGTTTTGGCGACGGGTCCGACAGGTTCCGGTAAATCGACTTCCTTGTATGCCTCGCTCCAAGAAATCTGGTCGCCAACCACGAACATTCTCACTATCGAGGATCCGGTTGAGTA
>JACMJO010000465.1 GCA_014380605.1 Fimbriimonadaceae bacterium
AGTGAGCCTGCCTTCGTACGTCTACGTCGCTGAGAAAGCCAACGGAGCTTTGGCTATCGGCATCGCAAAGGATTTGGAGGTGGAAGCCTTTGTCGATAACGCGGTCGAACAGCTAATCTCGTTCCTTTTGATCGAGGAATTCACTGGTCATGGGGAGGCAATCAACCGCCAGGTGCAACTGCAATCACTTTCTGATGAAGACCTGCGAGAGTTCATTAAGGAGACCAATCCATCGCTATAGAATCTGCTCATCGGGTTCCATGCGAAAGGTTCGGAACCACCTCAAGGTGCACAAGGTGCAGGAGACCGGTCCCCTTTAGTGCCTGTGCGATCAAGGTTAGGCTCAATAGCCGAGCCGATTCCAAAGCCAAACGATCTTCTTTAGTTCGATGCGGAGGGGGGCAAGTTGACCTGCCCCCTAATTCCGCGTTGCTCTACCATTGGAGCTACACAACCCACTTGGGTCGTGGAGGGACTTGAACCCCCAACAATTGAGATTGTGCCACAGCAAGAAATCGCACCTGTTGTCGTCTGATGATTAATTATCCAGACTCATTTCGCAACGAGACAAGCCGAGCTTCTTCCCGCAATTGCTCTAGTTCCTGTCGACACGTAGCTGCCTCTGCGGTCCGTTCAAGGGACGTCAATAACCTGAACTTGATTCCCACGATGGCAAGCCTGGTTGCAGCACTCGAGTATGCGGACATTTCCAAGAGGGCATTGGCAAGAGAGAGGCATTCCAGGTAATCCTCGTCAGTTCGTGAGGCTTTAGCGTCCCTTATCAAACTCAAGAGGTTCTCTCATGCCTCCATCAGCGAGGAACGAGTTGTGGAGGCTCGTCCGCCTCAAGAACGGCAGACTGAAGGAGTTTTAGCAATTCTGGCGGCATTGGTGGTGTAGCACGAGTGTCGATAGAGGGATATACCTCCGGGGATCAACGTCGTCTATAGGTTCTAAGCAATGGTCACTCCTACCATCATCATCTCCTACATTGTATTCGCTTTTGGCAGTTATGTCGTTGCTTGCAATTGGGTCTGCGTAGTCCGCAAACTTCGCGGCCTACGCAGCGAAAGTTGGGTGCCGGTTCTTGGCGGCGTCATTATGGCGCTTCCGATTCCCTTTGGCCTGACCTTTATTCCCTGGTATCTCTGTTGGGTGCCACTCTTGATCGATCCTGGGTGCACATACTTTGTAGTTACACTTCTGATCGATAGAAAGAGGCACCCGGAACGCCACAGGCTTGGCGAGGTTGAAAGCGACAAACCTGCAGTGGAGTCGTTGCCACCTCAACCTTTTGATGAATCCATTTGACTGCCTCAAGGTGCGCAAGCCACAAATCATCGCCTGCAACCAGCCGCAACCCTGAGGCTAATCCAACCCGCTGAATGCGAGAAGATGGATCGATCTTCTAGTCCCGATTTTCTTCAAACATGGTTGACAAAATCCCGTTTCAAAACCTTATAGGTAAGGGAGAGTTCGGAGTGAAGAGTTAAGAGTGGGGGAGCGGGAGTGCTCAGGTTTCGGAGGGTAGCGGGCGAAAACCGACCCTCTGATCTCTCAACTCTCAACTCTAGACCCTCAACTCTCTACTTGTCCAAATTCACAACCAAATAACACAAGCGTCAGAACACAGTAAAAAACGATATACAAAATCCTGCCTCAAATGAACCTGAAAAACCGGTCAAATCCAGATTCGAATTTGGTCGCAAATCCGTCGCGACCAGGTTCAAAATCCGTCGAGAAAAAACGCGACCGCAGGCACAATTGCCTGGTACCCATTCACCATGGCAAAACAATATTAGGCAGGACTGCCCAGAAGGAGAGGGTATGAGAAGCCAAAGGGATGGGGTAACCTTCAGAAGATTGCTTCCGACGGCTTCACGAGATGAACGGACCGTTGACGCGCAATCCAAATCGTCGAAACGCGCAGGAATTCCTGCAAAAACCTATACGAATTTAACAGAAAAATATGGCATCCAACCAAGGCAGAACCCGGCGTCCCGCCCCTCGCCGAACCACTCGCAAACCCGCAACCCAGTCCCAAAACGGGGCCCGCAACGTTGAGATTATTGTCAACGTCTCCAACCGCGAAACCCGAATCGCGCTCCTCGAAGATCGACAGCTCATGGAGTACCGGGTCGAACGCGAAGAGCGAGTCGTGGGCTCGATTTTCAAAGGCATCGTCCAAAACGTCCTCCCCGGAATGGACGCCGCATTCGTCGACATCGGCCTAGAGCGCAATGCTTTCCTCTACGTAGCCGACATCATTCCCGACGAGGGAATCGGCGACAACAGCCCCGCCTCCTTGAAGCGAAGCGAGCTAAGGCGCCGCAAGATCAAAGACCTCCTAAAACCGGGCCAACAGGTAATGGTCCAAGTCACCAAAGGCCCACGAGGCACCAAAGGCGCAAGGGTCAGCACTCGCGTTGCCCTTCCCGGCCGATACGTGGTCTTACTTCCCGAAGCCAACAATGTCGGCGTTAGCCGAAAAATCGAAGAGCGATCCGAACGAGAACGACTGAGAAGGCTTGGCGACGTGATCGTGCCCCAAGGTTTCGGACTGATCCTAAGAACGGAATGCGAAGGCCGAACCGAAGCGGAATTGAAGGCCGACATCGCCTTCCTCCAGAGCCTCTGGGGAGACGTAATGAAGACGGCCAAGCGGCTCCGCGCCCCGGCTTGCGTTCACAAGGATCAAACCCTTCTATTTAGAACCGTACGAGACATGATGGGCGACGACATCACCCAGATGGTCATCGACGATCCGGACGAGTACGAAAAGGTCCACCTGATGGCCGGAATGGTCGCGCCATCGATGCGAGACAAGATCCTTCTTTACGATCAGGACGATCCGATTTTCGACAACTACGGAATCGAGAAAGAACTCGAGCGGTTGCTCCAACACAAGGTGCCCCTAAAATCGGGCGGATCACTCGTCGTGGATGAGATGGAAGCCCTCACCGCCATCGACGTCAATACCGGCAAACAGGTGGGCACAACTTCGCTCAACGAGACGATTCTGAAGGCGAACTTTGAGGCTGCAGAAGAAGCCTTGAGACAGCTCAGATTGCGCGATATGGGCGGCATAATCGTCGTGGACTTCATCGACATGGAATCCGCCGACGACAAGAAGAAAATCCTGAACTTTTTCACGGATGGATTGACCAAGGATCGTGCCCGAACCCGCGTGGGCCGGGTCTCATCTCTCGGGTTGGTGGAGATCACTCGAAAGCGAACGGGCGAGTCGGTCACCCAAGAGATCACGGAGATCTGCCCGATGTGCGAAGGCGTGGGCCGCATCAGCAGTAAGGAAACCGTCAGCCTGTGGATCGAGCGCGACATGTGGCGCAAGATGGGCGACGCTGGAAACGCCTTCCTGGTCGAGTGTCATCCTTCGGTCGTCGAAGCCCTCATCGGCTTGGATGGCGAAAATGTAGAGGAGCTCGAACATGAGTTGCGTAAAGGCATCTTCATCAGGGCCAATTTCGACATGGAGTACGAAGAGTACGAGATCACATCCGGCACGATCGAGGAGTTCGATCGCGTGCAGATGGGATTCCGAAGGGCCCAGGTTCTGGAATGCAACGTACGCCGGTCGGCGTTCGACAACGTGAATCGGATCGTGGGATGGACGGACAACGGCTATTTCGTCGAGCTGATCGATGGAGCCGAGTTCGTCGGCCACCGAGCGAAAGTTTGCCTTCAGGACATTCGGCGATCCTATGCCGTTGCCGATGTAATCTTGCCCGGCGTCGCCGCGCCTCGATAATTTCGCGGTAACAGCTTGCGCAACTCGCGTTCATGCAATCAGAATTGCAACATTCATGAACGCGAGACGCGAGAATCAGATCGCTTGGATGTTGCTCCTAGGCGTCGCGATGTCCCTGATGGGCATCTTTGTAACCATGATGGCCTTCGGGTCGGCAATGGGGATGAAGAGCAAATCGCCGATCTTCCTGATCGCCCTGGGCCCGCTTATGGTCGTAGGGGGCATCGTGCTGGCAGGGTTCGGAGTCTTCAGTGGACATCGATTCAATCGCAAGACCGCAAATTCAGGAGTTGAATGGCTCTCCAACTGCTACATCGTGGGCCGGTACGGGGTGAACGAGGTCGGCGAGATGGTCTTTTCGGACTTCGAGGAACTGGATTCCCCGAAGGCCAAATTCTTCGTCCGTATCAAGACCTCGGGCGGACAAGACGCCGAGTATGAATGCTCCAAGGAGCTGGTATCTCAAATTGGCGAAGGCATGATGGGCAACGTCCAGGTGCGCGGCCGGTGGCTGGGGTCGTTTACTCCCCTGCCGCGAGTCTAAACCATGAACATCATTGCTATCGGAGGCGGATCTGTTGGGTCGGGCGAAACGGAGTCCATCGACCGAGAGCTAATCGGCTTGACCGGCAAGCCGAATCCGAAAGCCCTGTTTATTCCCACTGCCAGCAATGACGACCCCGGCTATGCCCAGGAGGTCGCATCGGCGTACTCCCGCTATGGCTGCACGGTAGATTCCCTGATGCTATCTGCCGGAGACGATCCTCACAAGATTCGCGATGCCGATCTTATCTATGTAGGCGGCGGGAATACCAAGATGATGATCGAAATTTGGCGAGAAGCTGGCGTCGATCTGTTACTGAAGGAGCACCTGGATCAAGGGAAGCCCGTGGGTGGTTTAAGCGCGGGAGCATTGTGCTGGTTTCGAGTCGGCAACAGCGACTGGCCCCAATACGAAGGCATCCCCGGCGTTAATACGGCGAGGCTGGATTGCCTCGGACTGGTCGATCTAGTTTTATGCCCGCATACCCGCGATGAAGGATTTAGGCTTGGCGAGTTCAGGGAGATGATGAAAGGCGAGCGTGGGCCCGGGGTAGGCCTGGATGATGGCTGTGCTATCCAAGTCAAGGGCAACCAATACCGCATCCTGGCTTCGCTTCCCGGTTCCGTCGCTCACAGGATTGAGTGGGTTAGCGGTGCACTAGAGGAACGAACGTTGGAGCCCCACGGCGACTTCCGAGACATGACGGCGCTCTAAGTCGGCACGTAGCACAATCTGCCGATTCCAAACTATAATCACCCAGCATGCCGGAAGTCGCCGAAATCTGGGCCAAGGTTCTCCCATCCATCAAACAAGGGGTAACGGGCGTTGGCGTCTGGGCGGCTCTGAATTCATGCCGGCCGATTACTCTTGAGGACAACGTTTTTGTAGTCGGCGTCCCCCATGAAGAGAGCGAACTCAGCGGTCATCTGAAGCTTGCGTCCACGAAGCGACTGATCGAGCAAACTCTGGCTACCGAACTCGGGCAACAGATCCAATTCAGAACCATCGAAGGGATTACGCTCGACGATTGGGACCTTGAGAAGAGGCGTGACGCGGAAAAGAAGCGACTTAACGAGCAGTCCATGACCAAGCTCCGTGCGGAGCTTCAGGCTCGCTCAAATTGGGATCAAGTTTATGAACAGCTCAGCCGCAAGTATGCGGCCGTCACCCATAAATCACTGCCTCAGAACCGAGCCCGATTCTTTGAAGAGGGCGTCGAGGTGATCGTGGAGGCGCGAAAGGGTCAGACGAACTTCGATGACCTCCAAGAGCGAAACTTTGCCCGTTGCATTGAAAGGCTTGCCCAGTATTCGGAGATGCCAAGCGCGATCGTCGCGCGCGAAATTCTGCTGAGAGCCGGCGAACTTTAATGCCGACGTGCGTCGTGCTAGGGTCAGGCACCAGTAACGGGGTGCCGATGCTAGGAGTTGAGTATCCCGAGGCTTATCTTGCCAATCCAAGGAACTGGCGTACCCGGGCCTCAGTCTGCCTGCTTGGCCCTACGGGGAACCTACTTGTCGACTGTGCGCCCGAGCTACGGATTCAGATGGCGAGGGAGCGGATTTACGACGTTGAGGCGACTTTGATCACCCACACCCATGCCGACCATGTCATGGGGATGGACGACTTACGGTCTCTGTGTGTTAAGACGAAGCGGGATATGCCGGTTTATGCCTGGCCCCGCTATCAGGAAGACATCAAGCGAATCTTTCCTTATGCGTTTTCACCTCCCATCCCCGGGGTGGAAGTGCCCCGCTATGCTCTCTCCGACGTTCCCGACAAGATTGAGGTTGGCGGCATGTCGATCGAGACCATGGAGGTCGTTCACGGGAAAATTCCGGTGGTGGCGATTCGGGCGGGCTCCTTTGCCTACGTAACGGATGTATCCGAGATTCCGCCGAACGCTTGGTCGAAGTTACAAGGCTTGGAGACGCTGATCCTCGACGCAGTTCGCATCAAGCCTCACCCGAACCATTTTCACTTCGAGCGGGCAATCGAGGTTGCCTTGGAGCTAGGGGCACACAAGACCTACTTGACTCACCTCAGCCATGATTACGATCACGACGTTACCAATCGAAAATTGCCGGAGGGCATTGAGTTGGCGTGGGACGGCCTGCGGTTCGATTTTTGAACTTAAGGCAAGCTCTGACGAAGCACTTTAGCTTTGCACCATCGAAAACCTCGCAAAAACTCATAGGGTTGTCTAATGGAATCCGTTTGATAAGCCACTATCTATTATTGGGCCCCAGGGACCTGGCAGGAATACGAGTAAGATGACTTTCATCATCGCAGGAATAGCCGCAATCGTCGCATTGATCGGCGGAGTCCTAGCGAAAGTCGATCCAATCTCGTGTCTCACCAGGGCACTGCTGGCATTCTTCTTGGGATGGATTGCTGCCCAACTGTGGCAGGTAATTCTTGTCTTGGTTGGACAAGGTCGAAGGTCGATGAGATCGACAGACGATGAAGCCGAAGAAGTATTGCCAGCGGCCTAGATACAGAATTCATTAAGTTTGGGCTTCAGAGGGATTATGCCGCTTACACCAGAACAATTGAATCGCGCATGGCGAGAGTTTAAAGTCGAAGGACACCCCACGGCGCGAGTCGAGTTAATCAATCATTACTCGTACCTAGTCAAGATCACCGCCGGGCGTTTAGTGACCAGCCTTCCAGGAGGCCTGGACAGGGAAGATCTGGTTGGTGCGGGGGTTATCGGGCTTATCAAGAGCGTCGATCAGTTCGACCCAAGCCGCGACGTCAAATTTGAAACCTATGCCATCGCCCTGATTCGCGGAGCGATCCTCGAAATGCTCCGCGATGAAGACTGGGTCCCCCGGTCGATCCGAGAAAAGCTGAAGGCTTTGGACAAAGCGATGCATGCTCTAGAGAGGAGCCACGGCAGACCGGCGACCGAAGGCGAGATCTCAGAATACATGGGGATCACGAATGGGGAGGTCAACGAACTTCTGGTACGGATGGGCAGAACCAACATCTATTCGTTGGACGACATCCTGGGAACCAGTGACAGCGACGACCAAATCCACTTCATCGAGCTGATCGTCGACGAGAATTCGAATCCCGGAGGGGAAGTTGAAGGCAAAGAGATTCGTCGCATACTCGCCGCCGGTGTGGACAAACTTCCCGATAGAGAGCGACTTGTAGTCGCTCTTTACTATTTTGAGGGTTTGACGTTTAAGGAGATTGGCCGCGTCCTCGGTGTATCCGAGTCTCGCGTGTATCAACTTCACACTCAGGCGATGAACCGGCTTAGAAACTTTATGAGAGCGGAGGGCGCCGTCCACAGCTAAGCGGACGCCGCCGAGAGGCGATGGGCCAAGTCGACAGAATTCCATCCATCCACCCTGTGCTTCTTCAGGCGCAACCATCTTCGGGCGTCCAGATGCGCAAGGAAGGTCGCCAGCAATCTGGGGATAGTCCAAACCGCGACAAGTTGGAATTGCATGAGTTAGATTCGATTGACGATGAACTCGAAGAGGAATCGTCTCCTCCAATCGAACTCTTTCCCGATCATGGGCTGGACCTCACGGCCTGATGCTATTGGCACGATTTTTGTTTCCTAGACGTTGATCTGTCCGGAACCATCGTGCCGGGCCATTTTGCTTGCGCAGGTATTCTGTAACGCAACCGTTCGAGGAAAAATTTGATTAGAAAACCCTTTATTGGACTTTGTTTTGCCGCATTCGCAGTTATTGGATGCGGGAAAGGTGGCGACGGCGACGTCCTGGCGGTCGTGAATGGCGAGACCATTCCAATGGCCGAATACTTCAAGACGATGGAACGCAAGTCGCGCGTCACGGCGATGGTCGATCCTCAGACGATGAGGGTGGATCAGTCGTCTGGGCGGATTGCGCCGCAAGTGATTGTTGTCCAGGTGCAGCCCTCAATCGCTTTTCAAGCATTGCAGGATTGCATCGTCAACACTGTGGTGAAGCAGTTGGCGGTCGATGAGGGCGTTTACCCGTCTGAAGCCGATATCGAGAAAGAGATCAAGCTCCAAGAGATTCGACGGCCGACCCTTGTCAAAGACCTTAGCGGAGAGGGCCTGTCGATCGACCAGATCAAGCATGATTTGGGTATCTCACTAGCTCAGCACAATCTGAAATCGAAAGGCGTCACCGTCACCAACGAAGAGGTTCAGACGTACATCAAGGAGAATCCGAAGGAGTTCACGGTGCCGGCCAGTGCAGAACTGCTTTACATGGAAGTGCAGGACGACAAGACGCGCGACCTAGCCGACAAAGAACTAAAGGAAGGTCAACTTTTTGCCGCCGTTGCGCAACACTACAGCTTGCAGCCCGAAGGAAAGGAGAAGCAGTTCAGGTTCCCGATCTCCAACATATCCCAGATGAATCCAACGATTCAGAAGCTGGTTGGGGCAACTCGGGAATTGACCGCATCCACATGGATTCAGGACCCTCAAAGCAAGCGCTGGTTCAAGTTCTATGTTGGACGCAAGACCCCGGCAAAGCTGGCAACGCTCGATGAGTTCGCGAAGGAGCTCGTTAAGCGAGCCCTCAAAGAAAGAAAGGGTGGCCGCGCGAACGATCTGGACAAGCGGGTTATCGAAAAGCTGAAGGGTGCAAGCATTGCCATCGAGGTCAAATATCTTCAGGAGCCTTGGAAGAAGGCCTTTGAGAACCTGACAAAGAGCGCGAACGCAAAGCCAACTGGCAACTAGGTTCAACCATAGAAATGCGGTAAGTGGATATTAATCCACTTACCGCTTAATAATTTCTGAATGGGCCAGCGCTCAGACTGGCACTTGATACATCCGGTGAAGTTCGTCGCTAAGAGACTTGCACTGCTCAGCGGTGAATTCATCGGTTCGAACGTACTCTTCCAACTCAGTTTCCAGACCTTCAAATCTGGGCGAAGTCCAAACGCCCAATGGGGGTTTGTTGGAATCGAGTTTGGTGAGGGTTAAGCGGATTTCGTTGCCTTCATCCACGCATCCCAGGCCATGCTTAATCAGATCAAATATCGACGTATAAACGCCGCTTACTTGGGAGTTTCCGGATTTTTCAACCTCTTCCACTACCCAGTAGAGTCTTCGAAACATCATTGTTTATAGATTCTCCTACTTTGTTGGCTACGATCCGTTGATCGCGGCTCACTTCACTGTTGAGTGTCGCACTGCTATGACGGCATGAACCATGCCATCGGTTCCTATTATGGGCCTATCTTTGGTTAGCGTTGCCAGATGCCTAGGCCGTCCAGACGAAAGGTTCATCGTCTGTTAATATCCTCCCATCCCTCTCTTTGGCCTCAAGCAAGTAGTCGGGAAGCGTGAAGACCGCTTGGTGGAAGCGCGGAGTGTAGTAGCGGTTCTTAACGCCCCGGTCTGTGAATCGCTTAGTGATTTCTCCTTGGGTTAGGGTGATCGGATCGTATTTCTTGCTCGCCAAAACGAAGCCCCAAGGCTGGAAGAAGGTGGTTACGATGCCGAAGTAGCCAGCCACATGGGGGAAGGTTTCCTTCATGCTCTCCAGAGTCTTCACACAGCTCATCATGCAGTCGGGATAGTTCTCGTTTGCACTTCCGGCTTGCATGGCAAAGACGCCATCGTCGCTCATGGCATCGGCAGCGATTTGGAAATACTCCTTGGTGAAGAGGAACTGGCCGGGGCCGTCTTCGTGAGGATTGGGGAGATCGCTGAGAACCACGTCGAAGCCCGCTCCTTTATGATCTACAAGCCATTGCCGCGCGTCGGTGTGAAGGAGCCGAGTTCGGGGGTCGTCAAATGCTCCTTGATGCCACTCGGGCATGTGGATCTTCACCATATCGACCAGTTCTTCGTCGATGTCGATCATATGAGCCTCTTCCACCGTGTTGTGCTTAAGCGCCTCGCGGAGGGTCGCCCCTTCGCCGCCACCGCAGACCACGACCTTCTTGGGGTTGGGATGAAGGGTCATTGCCGGCTGGCTCATGCACTCATGGAAGACATACTCGTCCATGATGCTGGTCTGGATGTTGTAGTCCAGGAAGAGAGATCGCCCGAATCGGGGGATGTCGGCAATCTGGTAGGTCTGGTATTTGGTCTTGCCCTCCAGAATCATCTTCTCCACGCGGTATTGCCAGATCGCGGCGGAAGTGTGAGTTTCGTTGATAAAGATTCCGGTGGCATCGCTGGACATGGTTTGAAAGGCCCGTTTGGCGGGAGGCTCTATTTTGGCATAGAAATGCCCCTTAGGATTTGGGTCCTGAGGGGCCGTGGAGGAGCTACTTATCTCCGTTCTCAGACCGTTGAATCACCGTGCCCGAAGGAAGTTTTTCCTTACCATCGGCGTCGGTGACGGGAGGCTTGACGGGAGTGTCGTCCGTGTGGGCACTAGACCCACAACCAACGGCGCAAGCAGCGATTGCAATCATCGCGAGTATAGTTTTCATTTCAATTTATGGATGGAAGGAGTGAAGACTCCTTCCATCCGCGCCTACCCTAGTTTGTGAAGTAGCAGGGCGATCCCGTACCAGGGTTGGTCGGGCAGGGTGTAGTGATAGTGTCGCGGAGCCATTGAATGTACAACCCGCAGGCCATTGCTGGCGGACGTGGGTTCGAGCTCAAGTTGGAGGTGGTTCCGTCTTCCTGCGCGATGAGCGCGTCTGGATCTGAACAGTAAGCGGTTCTTCCAAGTCCGGTCACGTCGGCCAATCGAATGTATCGGTTGTTGAAGGCGCCGGGCAAGATTCCGCCCATGACCTTGTGAGCCTTAGCATGTCCGTCAGCAAACACATAGTTGAACTGGCCGCCATAGCGAAGACCAGAGTTTGTAAAGCCAGTGTAGTCGTCTCCAGCAAAGCCAAGGCCGACCGTTGCGCGAGGAGTGTCGTATGTGTCGCCGAAAGCAAATGTTCCGGCTGGCTCAACGATGCTGGTCATTGACTTGCCAGCGTTCATGTTGCCAAATCCACCGCCAGGTCGGGGAACGGCTACTTGCTTTTCGAGTAGTCCG
>JACMJO010000466.1 GCA_014380605.1 Fimbriimonadaceae bacterium
AGCCTAAACCTCGGGCCGCGAGCGAGCAATCGATTCTGAGGATCACGATCATTGAGCGCTTTCGTGGCAACCGATGACTGGCGATAAGTTGCACTGGTGACGATCATCCGGTGCATGGCCTTCATGTCCCAGCCTTTGGCCATGAACTCAGTCGCCAGCCAATCCAGGAGTTCAGGGTGAGTTGGGGGAGTTCCCGGTTTGCCCCAATTCTCGCTGGTTTCCACAATGCCGGTTCCGAAATACTGTTCCCACATCCGATTCATCTGGACACGGGCAGTTAGAGGGTTATCCTTCGAAACGAGCCACTTAGCCAGGGCCAGCCGATCAACTCGTTTGGCGTCTGTTTTCCCAAAGGTGGCGGGGATTCCCGCAATTACCTTCCCGCTAGTCTGCAGGAATTCGCCCCGGACATGGATAGGAGCCTCCAAAACCGCAGTACCCCTCTTCTCCGTCATCACCATCGCCATCGGAATGGATTTCTTCAGCGCGTCGAGTTCAGCTGTCGTCGCTTTGATCTTGTCCCAGGTTGGTTTGAAGGTCGGGCTGTTCAGCTGATAAAACTCGTTCAGGGCTTTTTGCTCGGCCTCTGACGGCGCCGCCTTTAATAATGCGTTCGAAACACTGTCGGGCAGGGCTTGAAGCGACTCGTCTGATTCGGCAGAGGTGGTGATGGTGAATCGGCCCAGCGAATGGTCTGGATACTTTGTGGATTCATTCCCAAGCTCGAGTTCTACTGTCGCTGAGTCGGGAACGGGAGTTTGGGGGCGAACCACTAGCCAGTGCCTCTTTGCCACTTGGGGATACACCGCCCAACCGGTTTCTCCGTTGGTGTCGAACAGCCCTTCCAGGCTATAGCCTTCCTGAACGAAGTCCGCGACGGGCTTTACTAACGCGACCGATTCGCCGTTGACTTTAAGGCTGATTCGCGAGAGCAAGAAGTTGCCGCTGCTGCCTCGTCCGACTCCCTTTTGGGGGAGAGAATCATCTGGCACCATTTGGATTTTCAGAGCGTGAACCTTTCCGGAAGCGGGGAACTTGATCCGGTAGACGCTATTTGTATTTGGCCCACTGGCCAACAGAGACCCATCGCTTTGCGGCTTCAAGGAAATTCCGTTGGTTGCTTCGGCAGTGCCCTTAAAGGCACTCCAACGATTTCCGGCCTTTGCTCTCTCTATCCACTCATCCTTGCCTTTACCGTCCGTCTGGCTTTTCGCAGATAGGGTTCTATTCAGCGAGGCCACAAGTGCCTGCAGTTCCTTCTCCTTTGCAATCTGCTGAATCGACGGAGCGGGCATGTCCTTTTCGTAGAACTTATAGCCTCCAAACGCCTTGTCGCCGCTTGCTGTGTATTCGGTGTTCGCGAAAATCGCGTACATGCGGAAGTAGTCCTTCTGACTGATCGGATCGTATTTGTGGTCGTGGCATCGGGCGCACTGCATTGTTTGGCCGAGCCACACAGTTGAGGTTGTGGAAACCCGGTCATTGATCATTTCATACCGTGCCTCCGCTGGGTCAACGCCGCCCTCAGTGTTAAACATCGTGTTGCGATGGAATCCCGTCGCGATCATCTGGTTCATCGTCGGTTTCGCCAGCAGATCCCCCGCCAACTGCTCGATCGTGAACTCGTCGTGGGGCATGTTGGCGTTGAATGCATTGATCACCCAATCGCGATACTTCCACACCACCCGGCCTGGATCTTTCTCGTAACCGTCCGTGTCCGCATAACGGGCCAGGTCTAGCCAACCCATTGCCTGACGCTCGCCATAATGCTTTGAAGCTAGCAGTCGTTCTACAACCTTTTCGTAGGCATTCGGGCTCTTGTCGACAAGAAATGCATCGATTTCTGCGAGGGTGGGCGGTAGGCCAATCAAGTCGAGTGTGACCCGACGGATGAGCGTCTCTCTGCTGGCTTGAGGCGAGGGCTTCAAGCCTCCCTTCTCAAGTCGAGCAAGTATGAAGTTGTCGATTCCGTTCCTCGCCCAAGTCTTGTTCTTCGTTACCGGAAGGGGAAGCCGGACTGGCTTCACATAGGCCCAATGAGTTACGTTTGCAGAGTCGACCTCTCCACCAGTCTTGATCCAAGTACGGAGAGTCTCGAGTTGGGCGCTGGTAAGAGGCGCAAACCCCATCGGCATCC
>JACMJO010000467.1 GCA_014380605.1 Fimbriimonadaceae bacterium
ACAATCTGGGCGTCGTTACTTCAATCGAAGACCTCCCAACGAAGAGGTTGGATAAGACCACTGGTCTGGTTGTAGTTGACACGACACTCGGCGGAAAGGCTTACATTGATCCGAGAATGGGCACAGTAAGGCTCTCAAACGGCCTGCCATTGTCCACTCAGCAGTTGGTGTTGACTTACACGCCGAAGTTCCTTCGCGTGAGCACAGGGACCACCTCGGCTTATGCGGGAGTGTCGCACTTCAACGACTCTAGGTTAGATGGAGTTGCTCCACCTACCACGACCAAGTATTGGGCTCGACCCAATAATACGTCGATTGTGGCGGGCGACACTCCGCGGGTTAATCGGTTCTGGTTTAGCTACAACCGAGCTGCCGCCGGAGCGGGCCAAGCGGCACGACCGTTTATGAAGACGATGCGAATGGGCGTTCAACTGCCCAACCAAATCTATACGGATACCAACGGCAACATCGTTGGCCTCACGGTTACCGGAGCAACCGACTTCTTCCAGGTCGATCCGGTCAAGGGTCGGATTTATTTCAGTCCTGCCGACGAGGACCGCGCAGTGACGATCAACTACTCGGGAATCGATCCTTCGACCGGAGTCCAGCTGCCAGGGTTCGTAGAGAATCGCACCGTGTCGCTGATTTCGGAAATGGATGAGGCGCCGGTGCCCATCGAGCAGGCGGTGAACGAATCGAATATGTTCGCATTCCCCGATCCGTTCGATAATGCAACTCTGCCAAGGCCAAATCTGGTTTGGATGTTCTGGAGCAGCACTCGTGGCGGCTCGCCAGATCTCTACTTCCAGACGGTCGCGCCGAGATTCGCCCCCCAAGCGTCAAGAAATTAAACTTTTCTTTACGACGAAAAAAGGCCAGGAATGACAAGTTCCTGGCCTTTTTCTTACACAAGCGAACACATTAGGCCATTTGCCCCGTCCATTTACCGTCGCAGAGAGGGGGTCTACCTTGTTGACAGGCTGGGGTCAGCTTTGATAAGATAGGCAGCGACCCTGGGAAGCAGGTAGTTCACCATATGGCTAAAAAGCTCACAAGCGTACTTGGCATCGATATCGGAAGCCAAAAAATCAAAGTCGCCGAAATAAGAGCGCAGGGAAGGGATGCCGTTGTGTCAGCGATTGGCATTATCGACACCCCCGAAGGCGCAGTCGACCACACCGGCGTTTACAATAGCGACGCAGTGGGCTCAGCTCTGAAGCAAGTCCTTGCAGAATGCGGCGCGTCCGTACCCCATGCCGTGGTTTCCATTGCCGGCCAGGCTTCAGTTCTGGTTAGGACACTGGAAGTCCCTCGGATGAATCCGACGGAGCTCAAGGAGCATATGCAATGGGAAATCAATCGAAACATCCCGTTTGCAGAAAGCACAGTGGTGAGCGACTTCAAGCCGCTTACCGACGAAGATCCTAGCTCCACAAACATGGACGTCGTGATGGCGATCTCCCCGCAATCCGCCGTTGACACGATGATCGCTTGCGTGAAGAAAGCCGGCCGCAACACAGCCGCGATCGACGTTGAGCCCCTTAGCATTGCTCGCTCGGTGATTCAGAGCTACGACGACGCTTATACCGGCCAAACGATATGCGTCGTTGAAATGGGCCATAAGACGACTTCTATCAACATTTATCGAAACGGCAAGTTGCTCATGCCAAGGCAAATCCCGGTTGGCGGCGAGATGTTTACTAAAGCGATTTCCGACGACATGCAGATTTCGATGTCGGAGGCCGAGGTCATCAAGGTTCGCGATGCCGAAATTCCCGCCAGCGCATCAGATGGCACGGGAGCCCCAGGCGATCCATTTGGAGGACCAACCCAAGGGTTTCAAGCCTACAATCCGTTTACCGACGACGCATCGGCGGTTCCGAATCCGTTTGCGATCGACGCAGGTGAGCCCGGAGCAGTTGCTCCAGAGCCCGATGCGCCGGTTCCCGTAGCGTCAGCTCCGGTGCCTGCGTCCGGTTCCGGAAACGCAAAACTTTACAACTCTTTCGCGCCGGTCTTAGAGGAGTTCGTCGCGGAAGTCCGACGGTCCATCGACTACTATCGTAGTCGAGGCGGCGACATAGATCGGATCGTTCTTGCGGGTGGAGCATCCAAGCTGAAAGGGCTGGCCGGCTTCCTTCACAAGAGCCTTGGCCTGGAGTGTGACAATTACGATGCCCTACGGCGTCTCAATATCACAGCGAAGAAAATGGCTCCTGGATTTTTGGAGGAGCATCGGCAAGAGTTCGTGGTGGCCATTGGAAACGGCCTGCACGTACTGTTCGACTGAGACGAGAACATGAAGTTAAACTTACTACCGACTTATGTTTCGAAAGGAAACCAAGCCAAGACAGCGACGGTTGTTAGCGTTTTGCTGGCACTTCTCGGCATCCTGGGTGCCGTTGGCCTGATCTTTATTTCCAAAGACCAGGTGAAAACGGCACGGGCCAGCGCTGAGGAAAAAATGGATCGGGCGGCAAGAGCCGTAGCGACATCTAAGCGAGCCGATGAAGTTGTCGCAGATGCGCAGATGATTATCCGAAACATCAACCTCGCGGATGCGATGCTTAAGCACAACGACGCTTATCCTGATTTGTACCGAGACATCAAGCCGTATATCCCTGGCTTCTTTAGGGTCACCAATATGACGGCAACCCCGAATGACGCACAGACGGCGACGGTTACGTTGACGGGCACGCTGAAGACTTTCCAGCAGTATGCGGACTTGATGATCGCGCTGTATAGAATCCCGGGAGCAACGACGGTCTCCAGAAGTGGATATGTTAGCGTCGATCCTTTCATTCCGAACATCAACGACGCAGACCAAAATGGACGGCCCATAAAGCCCGGGCAGACCAACATTCCCGATGACAAGTACGCTCGATTGGCGTACCTGCAGGGTCAAGGCACACTGACAGGCTTTACGGGAGAAGGCGGTTTCGGTACTGCGGACCGAACGCAGCCCAGACTTGCCATGCCGGGTTATTCCCTTGTGACCGTTGCGGTTGTGATCCCACGAGCCATTCAAACTCCTGATCCGCGAGCCACGCTGCAGTCTCAGGGCGCTGCGGGCGCACCAGGGGGCACAACGGTTCCTGGAGGAGTTCCCGGACCAGGTGGTCCAGGAGTTCCTGGGCCGGGTGGACCTGGCGTTCCTGGACGTGGCCCGGGTGGTCCAGGCGCAACCGGCGGAGATTCAGATCGGTAATGACCTCTTAGAGGAAAAAGCATGAAGCTAAGCCCACTAACTATCATCTTGATCGGCGTCGCCATTCTCATAATGGCTTTGTCTTACGGTTTCTTCCAGCATTACATGCCGAACTCAACTGAGGCGAAGTTCTACAACGACTACGCCGCCCAGCTTGAAAGTGAGGGCAACAAGCTTCCTCAGGCGGAGTCCAGACTGAAGAAGGCGGAAGAGTTGGTAACCACGAAAGCAGCAGAGTGGCGCGCGGTTGTCTCTTCGAAGACTCCTTTGCCTGATGTCAATCAAAAGGGGATCAACTTGAATGTCGATGCTTGGCAATTGACCACCGACACCAAGAAGTTTCGGGACAACATCCAAAGAGCGGTAAACGCCCAATTGGTAAAGGGAGGGGTTAAGGTCATTGGAAACGGCCCGCAAATCCCAACCTCGTCCGATAACGCTTCAGATATTTTGTCGACGTTCTACAACTATCCGAGCATTGCCTTTCCGGTCACGATTTTTGAACTTGGCCAGGTTACAGTTGAAGGGCGAGAAGACCAAATCATGGAGAACGTTCGGGCCTGGAAGAACATGCCCCGGTACCTCGCGGTAACGGATGGACTTCAGATTACGGGAACGAGTCCCTTGCTGCGGGGGACCTACAGCGTCACTTTAGTTGGATTCATTCGCGGTAAGCAAATTTTCCCAACTGTCCCAGAAGGCGCCGCGCCGGCTGGTGGCGCAGGCGGCGGCGGAGCGGGCAGGGTTGGAGGCGCTCCAGGAGCATTCGGCCCACCGACTGGATTTGGCCCTCCTGCTGGATTTGGTGGCCCGGGCGGTGCGCCTCCGGGCGGTCGCCCAGGCGTTTCTGCTGGTGGGGGCGGAAGTAGATAGAAGTTTTATGTCCTGCGAACCAAAATATAGGTTAAAGCCGACATTGTGATAAGAATGAAAAGAAGAAGCTTTGCGATCATTGTGATGGGATTGGCTGTCGTAACGTGCGGATGCCAGGAAGCTAGCTCCCCGTTAACTCCTCCAGTTGTGACGCTTCCGCCTAACAAGTTCGATCCGGACGTGGATGCCGGTTGGGGCAAAGGCGTGGCGTACGGCCCGCCTACACTCGTTGCGGAACTTAAGACTCGCAATAGTGGTAACCGTGGGCAAAGTTTTTCCCCCAGAAACGATCCTTTCGCTCTTCTTGGCGAAGAGAGAGCTTTCGAGGTTTCTCAAACTTCAGAGCGCTTTTTAACGGAATCCGGCTTTAGTTTTGACTATGAGCCTCCCACACCTCCCGATGATCGCGAAATATTAGAACCTCAACCCTATCGACGCCTTGCTGGCGTTATCGTGGGCGAGTCGGTTCTTGCGCTAATCGATATGGGTGATGGGCGCCTTGAGATTATTCGCCCCGGGCAGAGAATTCCAAACAGTGAGTGGACAGTGGTGTCCATCGACGAGGACAAGGCCATTCTAAAGAGGACTGGGAATCGACTTCCTAGGCAAATTGTGGTTCGCCTCGAAAGCCCACCTTTCAATCCGGGTCAGGGCGGTGGAGGAGCAGGCGGGCCAGCGGGTCCAACTGGGGGGCCTGGCGGCGGCAGGCCAGGTGGAGGTCGACCGGGTGCGCCAGGAGGGTTTGGTCCTGGCGATGGCGGGATCGACAAGTAGACTTGCAACAAATAGATTTGTATAATCGTGGAAACTAGTAGAGAGTTAGGACATCAGAGATTTCGGAGGTCTTAGATGAGAAAAAGATTTACATTAGCATTAGGAGCCATGCTGGCGATCGGCATGTTGGCTGGAGCGCCCGTCAGGGCGAACGCCCAGCAAGACCCAAGCGGTCAAATTATCCCGTCGCTGGAACTTGATTCCGCGGACGTTCGCGAAGCGCTTAGAGCGCTTTTCAAGAATGTCGGCGTGTCTTATTCGATCGCCCCTGAGGTTCAGGGAACGGTCACCGTTAGCTTGAGGAACGTAACTTTTGAAGCAGCGCTTCAAAACATACTGAAGCAGGTTAACGCTACCTACCGAGTTGAGGGTGGTATTTACCAGATCGTTCTTAAGGAAGATCCAGGTCTTGGGAATCAAGATCCGACGGGTACCGGGCCGGTAGTCACCAATAAAGTCATTCGACGCCTAAAGATTAGATCTGCAGATCCGCAAATGATTATCACTCTGCTTTCCGGTTCGCAATCGACAGGCGTTGCTGGCCCAGCGGCGC
>JACMJO010000468.1 GCA_014380605.1 Fimbriimonadaceae bacterium
ACGGAGACGATCTACGGTTTGCTGTCGAGGAACAAATGAGAAAGGCGGCGGAGATTGCGTCAGCCTTTGCCCCTCGCGAGGCGCTAAACGCCAAGACTTCCTTCTTCCTCGTTGGGATTGGCGGAGCGGGGATGAGCGCTTTGGCTCGGATGCTGAAGCACCGTGGGTTCTTGGTCAAAGGCACTGATTCCACGCTTTCTCCCGAGGTTGAGAGGCTTCGTTCGGAGGGATTTGAAGTCAAGGTGGGCCACTCCGGGGATGGCATCCAGCCCGAAGACGCGGTTGTCCTCACAGACGCGATCGACTTGGATAATTCACCCGAGGTCCGAAGAGCTAAGGAGCTAGACATCCCTCTGTTCCGCCGTTCTCAGGCCCTAGGCTGGCTCCTGAAGCCCTACAAGGTAATAGCTGTGACCGGAACCCATGGCAAGACCACGACGACCGGATTGACCGGCGCGGGCCTCATTGCTGCCGGGCTCGATCCTACGGTTGTCGTCGGTGCGAGTATTCCGGAGTGGGGCGGACCCGTTCGCGAAGGGAAAGGCGAATGGGCGGTCGTCGAAGCCTGTGAGGCATACGACGCCTACAACGACATCGACCCCACGATCGTCGTACTAACGAATTTGGAACTTGACCATGTCGACTTTCATGGCACTTGGGAAAACTTGAAAGGAAGCGTGGGGCAGTTCGTAGGGCGAATCCCGAGCGATGGAGTTCTAGTCTATTGCGCAGAAGATTCAGGAGCGAAGGAGATTGCGGCGGATTTCAAGGGCAAGAAGATCGGTTACGATTTGAAGAATCGGGCGACACCACCCATGAAACTCCCCGGCAGGCATAACCATCTGAACATGTGGGCCGCAGTGGAAGCAGGCGTGCAGGCTGGGGGCCAAATTGACAAGGTCTGGGCAGCGATGCAGGAGTTTACGGGAGCCGAGCGACGGCTGCAGGTCTTGAGGGATAGCCGTATCACCGTCATTGACGACTATGCTCATCACCCCACTGAGGTCACAGCCTCTTTGCAGGCTATTCGCGAGCGGCTTACCTCCACCCCCCAACCCCCCTCCTCCATTTCCGAGAGAACCGTTTCTGTGGCCAAGTTACCGTCCCGTGAATTGGAGGAGGGGGGCTCCGGACGCCTCATCGTGGCATTCCAACCCCACCTCTACTCCCGCACCGCCGACAACATGCCCGAATTCGCGAAGGCTCTCGATGAGGCCGATGTTGTGTTCATTACGGACATCTACCCTGCTCGCGAAGATCCTATCCCCGGCGTCTCCAGCGCGCGCATCGCCGAGTTGGTGACTAAGGAGTGCCACTACGTCCCCAGCCGCCACCTCCTCCCCCGGACCGCCGCCGCCTTTGCCCGAGAGGGTGATGTCGTCGTTGGCATGGGAGCGGGGACAATTGGCGAGTTCGCCCCGGACTTCATCAAAGAGTGGGAACGAAGGAAGCGTAGTATCGGCTTCCAGCCGATTGCTTCCGAAGGCATCTTGCCTTCGGATTCCGGAGAGCGTGGCCAGGATGGCCGCGCCCCACATCGGCTGGAAGCCGATGCTACGACCATCGCAGTGATCTATGGCGGGGACAGCTCCGAAAGGGAAGTCTCGATTCTGAGCGGGCGCGAGGTTCATGAATCCTTGGTTAAGCAGGGATTCAATGCCGAGCTTATCGACGTAACCGACATCTTGCTCAGCAAGGGCGATCTGAGCCGGTTCTCAGGAACCAACCGACCCGACCTCGCCTTTCTTGCCGTGCACGGGACGAACTCTGAAGATGGCGCTTACCAGGGCCTCTTCGAGATGCTCCACATCCCCTACACCGGCTCGGGAATTCAAGCCAGCGCTATCGCAATGGACAAGGCATTGACAAAGCAGGTTCTGGGGAACTCAGGAATCAGGGTCCCTGCGGGCCGACTTGTCAGGAGCTTGGAGGAAGCCAAGGATCTCAAAACCCCAGCGGTGGTGAAGCCAAATGCCGAGGGCTCTACCGTCGGGCTCACTTTTGTGGAAACTCAAGACCAGCTTGAACCTGCAGTTCGCAGGGCTCTCACTTATGGAGGAGCCTGCTTGGTCGAGGAGTGGGTCAGGGGGATGGAGATCTCCGTTCCTGTACTTGGCGACCGCGCGCTTCTGCCTGTCGAAATCGCTCCCGCAAGCGGCAGATACGACTTCGCCTCCAAATACACCCCCGGCGCGACCGAGGAGATCGTTCCCGCCCGACTTCCTGAGAATGTGCTGAGCCAGGTCCAAGAAATCGCCCTGAAAGCTCACAATCTACTTGGATGCCAGGGTGCCACAAGGACCGATATGATGATCGCTCAACCCGGCAATGAACCCTACGTTTTGGAAGTTAACACTCTGCCCGGCATGACCAGCACATCACTACTACCCAACAGCGCAATGGCGGCTGGAATTGACTTTGACGCCCTTGTCCTGTGGTTGGTAGAGGACGCGATGCGGAGATATGCGAAGAAAGCGTAAGCGAATGGCGATCGCTTGGGGACCCGTTTTGGGATTCCTCCTCACGGTGAATCTGATCGCGGGAGTGTTTGCAAGCAGACTAACTTCCGTGGTCAAGGTCCAAGTCGATGGTGCCCAGATAAACGACCAGGCCCGGGTTCGGGCGATTCTCCAGCGCATCCACAGCCAGCCTGCGCTAATGTTAAATCGGCATGTCACAGAATCGATGATTCTTGAGAAGAGCGCGGTAAGTCGCGTGGAGATGACACGGAACATCT
>JACMJO010000469.1 GCA_014380605.1 Fimbriimonadaceae bacterium
CTTGGGCAGGGAAGTGATCGGGTCGAGGGTGGGTGATAACGCCTCCCGCAACCGCCTGAACATCAAGGTGGCTTGCTAACTCCTGAAGCTGTCGACCAATCGAGAGCATCCAAGGCAAAAAGCTCCTTTCAACTTCCAAGTAGACGTTCTGTTTGCCGTAGATTTCGATCAATCGGCAAACCAAATCCCTTGCCCCGTCATTGTCGCCTGCGATAAGGAGTCGATCCAAAGGTCCAAGGTCGCCACCAGTCAAGCAAATGAGGTCTTGGCTATGCTCTTCTAGCCTAGCCCACGATCCAAGCGCAAAGGATCTTGGTTCTCCTAAGTGGCAAGCGGTGACAAGGCGAGAGAGGTTTCGGTAGCCGTCCTTGTTCTTGGCGATCAACACCAGTTCGCCTCCTTCGGGAAGCTCAATGGAGGTACCGACGAGCGGCTTGATACCCACCCGTTTACAAGCCTTTACATGCTCGACCGCACCAATGAGGGAGTGAGGATCGGCGATACACGCCGCAATACAACCCGCATGGCCAGCCAGTACCGCGATCTCTTCCGCAAGCATGGTCGATCGACCAAAGGCATATCCCGTGCGAAGGTGCAAAGGAACATAGGTGGCGATAGATTTACTGGCTAGGCGCTTGCCCGTGGTTGACCCAGTGACCACCGACCAAGCCGCCTCTTTCAGAGCCTCCTTAAGATGACGCTCCTTATCCCACTTAGCGTCTTGAGCCGTACGCTCATAGTAAGCCTGAGGAAGGCTACCAACCGCTGCCGAGCATTTTTCATCGCGAATCTTGTGGACTCGCAAAGACCACTCTTCGTCATGGCGCTCATCCAGAGGTTCCTGGCCAGATTCAGAGATATGCCCAAGGCTCGGCAAATCCCTTTCCGCCTCTCTACGGATGCCTTTAGAATCGGTATAGGTATGAAACTCCTTGACCGCTTCGCCAAGCCACCATTCACGACCTTCCCGCCACCAGGAAAGCGAACGCTTACCGCCAGGTCCAGCCATTGGCTGACCTCCAAGCTGTTCGAACTTGCTTCCAACGGGGGGCAATAATCTCAGACCCTTTCACAATGGAAACATCCCCAAAAGCAGCCTTCACATGAGCAAGAGCTGATTCAGCGGCGACATGATGAGATGCTCCCGTGACGAGACTCTCCAGACTTGTCTGAACGCGCTTCTTCTTCTTAAGCTGACCAACTCTGACTCTAAGAGTCGAGATGCTTTTCTTCGGGGAGCCGATCAACAACCTAAGCGAGATTAGCAGTGAAGCGGGTGAACCGATGGGCTTTGTGAACCGCCTTTCAAACGGTGCGATGTCTCCATCCTCATCCTCTAGCCATACTTCCAAGAACTCACTCGATAGATCAGCCTCCACAAGCTTCAATCCCAAGCTGCTCGATAGATGCTTCAGCCCGTTATCGAATACCTGCAGGTCACTAGCTCCGCCATCAAAGCGGAACCTATCGGCCATTGTATTGGCTGGATAACTTGCCGAGACCTTCGCTTCACCTTGTCCTTTAGCGTAACGTTTGATGTCAAAGGCAGCCTTCCCAAACTGCTTCCGCAAAACGTCCATCGGCATGGTTGCGACTTCACCGATGAAACGGCAGCCCAACAAGTCAAGGCATTTGCGATGCTGAGAATCTATCGGCAGTTCGTGAACAGGAAGTCGAGCGATGAACCGTTGAGGATCGTGAATGGCAAGTAGGCTTGAATGAGTTGCCGCAGCTTGCGCGATCCATCGGCAGGATGAGGCACCAATCTTTACTCCGCAGTCAAGCTGTTTTAATTCCTGTCGCAGGTGCTCTTGAATATCATATGGGTTGGGATGATTGCTAAGGTCGACGAACGCCTCATGCTGATCTAAGGGCTCGATACAGTCTGAGTAGCGGGTGCAGATATCCAACCAAGAGCTTTGGGCAAGTCGATATGGCTCCTCAGCCCACTCCACAAAATGTCCATCCTTACCGAGCAGGGTTTTGGCTTCAGAGAGACTCATCAATACAGTCACCCCACGCTGTCCAGCCCTCTCATTTAGGTCAAGGACTTGCTTCTCTCTCGCGATCACGCAGGAGACATCCGACGCTAGCTGAAGAGCGTTGGCATAGAAGCCAGCAAGGCGGATGAATGCGATATACGGAGAAGACATCGAAGGAAACTCGATTTAATATTAGTATATTTTTGTCTACTATTTAGATGTCCTGATCAAGATTTTCAGGGAAGGTAAAATTCAGCTGCTTTCCTCCCTTCCATGGATCAATCCCACATCCGCAATTTCTGCATCATCGCGCATATCGACCACGGCAAGTCCACTTTGGCTGACCGGTTGATCGAGCGTTGCGGAGCTATTCGTGGCGTCGCTCAAGAGCAGATGCTGGACTCTATGGACATCGAGCGCGAACGTGGCATCACGATCAAGATGGCCGCCGTTCGGCTGGAATACATCGCCCAAGACGGCAAGAAGTACGAGCTCAACTTGATCGATACCCCGGGCCATGTCGATTTCACCTACGAGGTCTCCAGAGCCCTTGCCGCTTGCGAAGGCGCGCTCTTGGTAGTGGACGCCAGCCAAGGCGTTGAGGCTCAGACCATCGCCAATGCGAGCATGGCGATGAACCAGAACCTTGAGATCGTCCCGATTATCAATAAGATCGACTTGCCCCATGCCGACGTCGAGCGGGCAAGGGAAGAGATTGAAAGCGCAGTCGCCATCGACGCGACCGACGCGATCCCATGTTCTGCCAAAGCGGGAATCGGCATCGATGAGATTCTCGAAGCGATCGTCAATCGCATTCCCGCCCCTGCCGGCGATCCGATGGCTCCACTCAGAGCTCTAATCTACGACTCCCACTTCGATAGCTATCAAGGCGCGGTCGCTTACCTGCGAGTCAAGGATGGCCGCGTTCGCAAGGGCGACAGGATCAAGATGATGTCCACCGGCTCCACATTCGATGTGGACTCGACCGGCATGTTTACGCCTGGTCTGGTGGTGAACGATGGCCTTGGCACCGGTGAAGTCGGCTTTCTCACCGCCGCCATGAAGTCGATCGGCGATGCCCAAGTGGGCGATACCGTCACACTCGCCACTGAGCCCGCTTATGAAGCTCTAGCTGGTTACCGCAAGGCCCTCAGCATGGTCTTCTGTGGACTATATCCCACCGATGGCGACCAATACCAGGACTTGCGCGATGCAATAGACAAGCTTCGCCTAAACGATGCCTCACTGAACTTCGAGGCCGAAACGTCGGCGGCCTTGGGCTTTGGCTTTCGATGCGGATTTCTCGGCCTCCTCCATATGGAGATCGCAAGAGAGCGTTTGGAGCGTGAGTTCAACCTCGATCTGATCCTCACCGCGCCAAGCGTGGACTACATCGTCACGGACAAGAAAGGGAACAAAGAGCACATTTCCAACCCCGCCGATTTCCCCGACGCAAACGAGATCGCCCTCATCGAAGAGCCGACCGTTAACGCGACGATCATGGTTCCGCAAGAGTATGTCGGCGCTGTCATGACCCTCTGCCAAGAGCGGCGCGGGATCTACAAGAAGACCGACTATCCCACCCCCAAGCGGGTCATTCTTTACTACACTTTGCCCCTGGGCGAAATCCTGCTCGATTTCTTTGACAAGCTCAAATCCAATACTCGAGGCTATGCCTCGCTTGATTATGATCTCGCCGACTATGAACCATCCGATTTGGTTAAGTTGGACATCCTTCTGAATGGCGATCCGGTCGATGCGCTCAGTTTCATCGTCCACCGATCCTTCAGCTACCAGCGCGGTCGAGCAATGGTTGAGCAGCTCCGAAAGGTCGTCCCTCGCCAACAGTACGAGGTTCGAGTTCAAGCGGCTATTGGAGCCAAGGTTATCGCCGCCGACTCCATCAAGCCCTTCCGAAAGAACGTCATCGCCAAGTGCTACGGTGGAGACATCACTCGAAAGCGTAAGCTCCTTGAGAAGCAGAAGGAAGGCAAGAAACGAATGAAGCAAATAGGCTCCATCGAACTGCCAACCGAGGCGTTCCTGAGCGTGTTGAAGGTGGCCGATTAGTTAGCCAGTTTCGGATTCAGCCAACCTCTAGCCGATCGGCTGGTGGTTGGCTGGTTACTGCCGGGCTCGTGTCTTAACCCTTAGCGTAGGCCATCGCGAACTCGGGATATCGCAAGCCTTCAGGTTGCAGAATTTCGCTGAGCGTCTTCAGTTCCTCTGAACTCAATTCAAGCTCGGCTGAAGCCACGTTTTCCTCCAACCGCGAAATCCGCTTCGTCCCGGGAATTGGGGCAATATTCTCGCCTTGAGCCAATACCCATGCAAGCGCCACCTGCGCGGGAGTCGCTTCGTGTTTCGAGGCGATCGTCTTGACTTGCTCGACGATCTCCAAGTTCTTGGCGAGGTTGTCGCCCTGGAACCTCGGGTTGCTTCGTCGCCAATCGTCCGGGGCGAGGTCATCAAGCGACTTGATCTCGCCGGTCAGGAACCCGCGGCCTAGTGGCGAGTACGGCACCAGGGCGATTCCAAGCTCCTTGGTGACCGGCAACTCGAACTCCTCAGAGTCGCGAGTCCAAAGCGAGAACTCGTTCTGAACCGCGGCGATCGGGTGCACCGCGTTGGCACGACGAATCGTCGCCGCCGAGACCTCGGATATGCCAAGATGCTTGACTTTTCCCGCTGTGACGAACTCGGCCATCGCACCAACCGTTTCCTCAATCGGAACCTGAGGGTCCACACGGTGCAGATAGTAGAGGTCGATTTGGTCTACGCCAAGGCGTTGAAGTGAAAGGTCGATGGCTCGGCGAGCGTATTCCGGCGTTCCGTCTACGATCCACTGCACGTTAGCCTCAACTTGGTCCTGGTGGTTTGTCAGAGACTTGTCATAGACGTTCCCAAACTTTGTCGCCAAGAACACTTCGTCACGGCGCTCTCGCACCACCGGCCCGATCAGTTTCTCGTTCTCGCCGGCGCCATACAGGTCGGCGGTATCCCAGTGGTTCACGCCAAGTTCCAAAGCGCGATTCAAGACACCGTGGGCATCTTCAGTGGTGGCGCCTTGGCCGTAAGCCCAGCTCATTCCCATACAGCCCAATCCGATTTCACCAACCAGTCGGTCGCCAATCTTTCGTTGTTTCATCCTTTCTCCTCCAATAGGCATTGCAGTTTCTCTGTGCACTCGTTCGTGGGTGAGATCCCGTGGACCCAACCCTGCTCGTATAAATTGATCTTCAGGTTAAGAACCTCCAGACTTCGCTGCAGCTGACGGATTTGCGCTTCGACCTCGACTCGATGCTCCTCCAGAATCTGCCGACGCGCGGCCATCGTGTGGTCGCCATCCCGAACCAGTTCGGAGTACTTGCGAACCTGCCGAATCGGCATCCCGGTGAGGCGCAGCTTGGCGAGGAAGCGGAGAAGTTGGACGTCCTCGTCTCGGTATCTCCGTAGCCCGCCGTCCGTTCGAGGAATCGGCGGAAGGAGCCCTGCCCGCTCGTAGTACCGCAGCGTGTGCGCGGTGATTCCCAGCGCGCTCGATGCGTCCGAAATCGTCAATCCATCCTGCATGAACTCACTCTACGCGCTTAGAGCGCGCTCTAAGTCAAGGGGGTCCCAGAAGAATTTCAAAATGCGGTGCGATACCGCCTCTGCCATACTGAACCGATGCTCACCGCGTCGAACTTAGGCAAGCGATATGGGGCGCGTTGGCTCTTTCGCGGGTTGGAGTTCGACCTTGGAGCCGGAGATTGCCTTGCGATCCTTGGCCAAAACGGCTCGGGGAAATCGACCCTCCTCAAGACCCTCGCCAGCCTCGTACCCCCGACCGAAGGCAAGGTGACGGCCCCCGGCAACCTCGGCTACTCGGCCCTAGACATGGCGGTTTACCCGGCCCTCACCGCCGCCGAGCACTTGGAACTCACCGCCGACCTCCGCGGCTGCGAACCCAGAGTCGACGAATTGCTCGGACGGGTCGGGCTCCAAAGCGCCAAAGACCAGCAAGCACACGAGTTCTCGACCGGAATGAAGGCGAGGCTCAAACTGGCGATCGCGATCCAGGCAAAGCCGGAAGTCCTCTTGCTCGACGAGCCGGGGGCCGGCCTTGACGAGACTGGGCGCAAGCTGATCGAGGAAGTCGTCGCGGGCCAGCTCAAGACCGGGGCCGTGATCCTCGCGACGAACGATCCCCTGGAGCGCCGATTCGCGACCTTGGAGCTCGAGGTCGGCAAGTGACCAAAGGCTGGCGGGCGATCTTGCGGAAAGAGATTCGCAGCGAGATGCGGCAGCGAAGTGGGCTCATCACGACTGTCCTGTTCAGTGTCTTCACCGTCATCACGATCTCCTTCGCAACCTTCGATCTGGAGATTAGCCCCCAACTCGGCGCAGGGCTGCTGTGCGTCGCGATGCTCTTTGCCGCCATCGTCGCCCTGCCGAGAGCCGTTCTGATCGAGGAGGAGCAAGGCACAGGCGATCTGCTGAGGTTGGTCGCGAAGGCCGAGGACGTCTATTGGGGCAAGGCGATCTACAACCTGCTATTCATGGCAATCACCAGCCTGGTGCTCACAGTTTTGTTCCTCGGATTCACAAGGACAGGCGTCGCGATACCGTGGCTGTTCGTGGCGTGCATCGCGGGGTCCTGCGCAGCCTACGCGGGCACGGTAACCTTATGCGGAGCTTTGGTCGCCCAGGCATCGAATCGAAACGCGCTGGCCGGTGTCCTCTCCGTGCCGCTTCTCTTACCGCTGAGTTTCCTCGCGGTGAGCGGACTCCGCGTCGCTCTCGACCTTCGGGGCGGTTTCAACGTTGGCAACGGCGCCATCGCGGGCGTCGGGTTGCTGTGCTATGGAGCGGCAAGCCTGGTGATCGGCCCTTACCTGTTCGCTGCAGTCTGGAAACGATGAAATACGTATTTGCCCTCGCCGTTGCCGCCGTCACGCTGTGGAGCTTCTACGTTCCCGACGCTGTGGGATTCCAACATCCTGAGTTGGCGCGCATCTTTTTCTGGCACTTCCCGTGTCCGATCCTTGCCTCGGTGCTCCTGATCGCCGGAGGTTGGTTCAGCTGGAAGTACACAAAGACCAACGATCTGGTCTGGGATGTCCGAGCGGTTGCAATGATGGAGCTAGGCTATCTGTTCTGCTTGATGACGATGGCGACCGGCATCATGTTCTCGCAGGTTCAGTGGGGCGCGTGGTGGCAGAACGACCCTCGGCAGACCTCGTTCCTGATGGTGCTGCTCATCTATGCGGCCTACTTCGGACTGCGAGGGGCGATTCACGATGAGAACCGCCGAGCCTCAAATAGCGGGGTCTATGCGTTGGCTGCTCTGCTGCCCGTGCTTTTCTTGATTTTCGTCTTCCCTCGACTGCCACAGATCCAATCGTTCCACCCGAGCGATTCGATCATGAAGGGCCAGATCAAGGGAGGTTACGCCTACGTCGTCATCTCGGTGCTGGTGCTCGTGAGTTGGCTCACGGCTTGGCTGTATCGAATCCGGGTTCGAACCGGATTGCTGGAATTGAAACTGGAGGATAGAAACAATGGAAGTCGATTGGAGACTAATAGCGGCGATCCCGCCGGTTCTACTGTGGTTCGCCCTGTTCGTGTACCTCGCGAGAGTTGAGGCGAGGTTGAGGAAGGCGGAGGATCGATTGGCGGGAAGGTGAGGTTGTGAATTACTGATTCTATGAACCAACTCTCTGGCAAGTGGTGTAAGAAATAGCATCAATGGATCAGGTGATTAGTTCATCAGGAGATCAGTCGGAAGACTCGTTCACTACGGTCGCGCCCTATTACGACGAGTTGATGCATCAGGTGCCCTACCGGATGTGGGTTGGGTACTACCTGCTTTTACTGTCGCACCAGAACATCAAGCCGAAGACGATCCTGGATGTGTGCTGCGGTACGGGAACGATGTGCGAGTTGCTTACCGATGAGGGATTCTCGATGTCAGGCTTCGACCTGTCCGCAGAGATGATTCGGCAAGCGAAGAAGAAAGCGGCTAGGGAACGCAAGGATATCCGTTACGAGGTCGGGGACGCCGCGGAATTCGAGATGGGAGAACAGTACGACGCGGCGTTCAGCTTTTTCGATAGCCTCAACAATATTCTGGAAGCGGATCATCTGCAACGGGCTTTTCACAAGATTGCCAAGCACGTGAAGCCGAGTGGATCGTTCATTTTTGATGTCAACACCGCCTATGCATTCGAGACTGAGTTGTTCAATCAGGAAAACCTCAAGAAAGGGAATTCGATTCGGTATCAGTGGCGAGGCGATTGGGACCCCAAATCCCAGATCATCACGGTCACGATGAACTTCTGGAAAAGCGGGAATGAGTTCACGGAGATTCACCGCCAGCGAGCCTACAAAGACGAGGACTTGCGCGAAATGTTGGCGAAGGCGGGGTTTGGCGAGATTCGCACTTTCCACAGCTACACCTTGAATCCGCCCCGCTATAAAAGCGACCGCGTCCACTATTGTGCGATCAGACTTTGACCTTTAGGTCATTGATCCCTCATAATTAGCGAAGATGATCGACCGCGACCGCGATGCCGACAAACTTGCTCTAGCCGCCGGCTTTGGCGTCCTGCCCTTAGGGCTTGCCGGACTAGGCTCCTGGCTGTGGCCGCTTTTCAACGCAGCCGGTAACTCAACCTATCAGGACTACAAGTTGGTCGAAATTTTGACCGGATTCGTAGGCGGCGGAGTGCTCGGAATGGCCTTGGGCGGCTTTCTGCTGTGGGTCCGATCGAAGTCAGAAACTCCTCAAGAAGAAGCCCACCACTAGTCCTCCGGCTAAATATAAGTTCGTCCCTTCCAAACCGTCTTGCCTTTGCGCTTCCACCAGGCCGACCTCAGGATTGTAAATCCTCCGATCAAGCAGGCCAAAGGCATAAAAAGGACGGGCCAGATAGCGGATCGAACCGTGTTCGCCACCATCAGGCCGCTCCAAACAAGGAGTCCAAGTGCGATTGGCCATTGGGTTCCGGCCAGGAGCCAACCGAGGGCACAAAGGCTGAAGAACAAGGCGAGAACTGCCGAGCCCACGTAACTCCCTGTGATTTCAAAGGAGTTCTTGCTCATCCCATCCAGGGTCTTACGCCAGGTGTCATACATCCGAACTTTGAGAACCCGGGAGAGATTGGCAACTTCGATCTTCACACCCTCCCGCGCACAGAGCCTTCCCATCATCACATCCTCCAAAACATGCGATTTCACTTGCTCGTTTGGCCAGAGTCTGGTGTAGATTTCGGCCCGCCAAGCATGGATTTGGCCATTGGTGAATCGGTTGTGGCCTAGCCCGGTGCGGCTGACCACGCCAAATGGATTCATCGCCAACAGAACCCAGCCCACCCATGCTAGGAACAAGGGCTGAACGCCTTGCCCGGACTGGATGGTAGGAAAACCAGTAAGGACGCCCGCCCTTGGCCCGGCTTGGCGCGCGAGGTCTCGCATCGCGTTGAGAAAATCAGGATTTGGGCGGGCGTCGGCGTCAAGGAAGAGATACCACTTGGCATCCGAATCTTCAGCCGCCGCCTTGGCAAGTTCGTGGCAGGCCCGATTCTTCCCGGTCCAACCTGAAGGGAGAGATTCGCGAGGACCAACGACGATTGCACCGAGATTTGAGGCAACTTCGGCGGTGCCATCTGAGGACTCGTCGTCGAAGACGTAAATCTTGGGGGTGCCACCACTTTGACTCTTGACCAAGGGAATGAGCTCGGCCAAATTGGATGCCTCATCCCGGGCGGGAATAAGAATGCTGAAAGAATCTCCTTCCACAACCGACCCTGGACGGCGCATGAGAAGAAGGTTGAGGGTTGCAACCAAAGCTAAAAGGCCATATAGGATGAGGATGGCGACAACCACTTTCCCATTAAACCTTTAGGTCGGAACCTTCGCAATTTGCAATAACGTAATCACAAGTATGCGTCGCGTACTAATTCTGGGCCTGGTTGCCCTTGTCTCTTTGCTACAAGCCGGTTCTCTGCCACGTCGGGGAACCCTGGGAATCTCGTTTCGGGCCGTGCCGGAGAGCGTCCGCATCGAGCTGAAGCTCGGCGCACAGGAAGCAGTCCAGGTTGCATCCAAAGCGAACGGACTAGAAGAGAACGATCTGGTTCTTGGCGTCAACGGCAAGCGTTTCAAATCGTTCGGAGAATGGAACGACCTGGTTCGCAATGCGGCCACTTCCTCCACGGTTAAGCTGATCGTGAATCGAGGAGGCAAGGAACAAGAGATCGAGGTCAAAGTCCAGCCCAAGCCTGCGGACAAGGGCGACAACTACGAGACGATTTACGACGATGTGCTGAGCAACGGGCGCCGAATCCGAACCTTTGTCACCAAACCGAAGGCAACGGGAAAGCGGCCGGTGATGTTTTGGATTCAGGGCATTAACGCAAGTTCCGTTGAGGCTCCGTTGACCGGGCCGAGCGGGACTTCTAAAGTTCTCAAGGCCTTCTCCGACGACGGTTGGGTGACCGTTCGAGTCGAGAAACCGGGTGTAGGCGACAGCGAGGGTGGTCCCGCCTTACTCGTGGGATTCGATGAGGAGCTGGACATCTATCGACAAACCCTGAAGACGCTCGATAAGTACGACTTCGTGGATCGGTCGCAGGTGTATCTATTCGGGCACAGCATGGGTGGCTGCCACGCGCCGATCATAGCATCCGAGCAGTCGGTGAAAGGAATCATCTCCTATGGAACCGTGTCCGACTCCTGGCTCGAGTGGCAGATCAAAGCGGCCAGAATCCAGGGCCCCCTGACTGGCCAAACGCGCGCCCAGGTGGATGCGGAAGTTCGCAAGACCGTAGCCGTGTATCACTATCTATACAACGAAAAGAGAACGATCGCTTGGATCAAAGAGAATCGCCCCGACCTTCGCGAGTCTGCGACTGAAACATCGGCCGATGGGGTGATGATGGGAGTCCGCAGCATCAAATACATGCAAGAAGTGAACGACAATAACTTCTGCGACTATTGGGCGAAGCTTGGCAAGACTCGTGTACTTGCTCTGTTTGGCGAAGCAGATTGGATTTCTCTCCAGAGTTGCCAAGAGCAGGTGGCTTCTGCGGTGAACGTTGCCAATCCTGGCATGGCCCTATACAAGGTTGTCGACGACAGCGACCATGGATTCAACCGCACGAACGACTTCAAGGACAGCTTTGCCAAATGGGGCAAGCCCGGAAACGAGTTCAATCCCGAGATCATCAAGGTGATGAAGGAGTGGATCAAGAGCCTTTCTTCCTAGCTGGGATGAACTTCCACATCTCGGGATCTTCCGACCCGACGTACCACATTGCCAAAGCCGGAATCGAATACTTCCTCGCAAGATCCTGCTTTGGCTTGACCGTAGCGGCTCCGGCAAAGTGGGACTTGCCATCCACATACTCTTGGCTGCGAGGGTCGAGGGCTCGGGAGCGATCCTTCCAGTCTGGGAAGGTTAGGCTCGTAGCTGGTTTCTTGGTCCAGTCATAGCCGTAAGCCGGAATCCCAATCTCAAGTTTTGATGGCGGAATGACCGATGCCGCATACTTCACGACCCGCTCTGCCCAGTCGAGCGGGGCGATCGGACCTGGCTCGCTGGTGTCCCAACTGTAGTCGTAGCACATGAGACGCACGAAGTCGGCGGCCTTGCCGAGTCGTCGGTAGTCCTGGGCTTGCGGTCCATCCCAATTGCCCTTGTCCTCTTCTTTCGGATGGACAGCGGTGCTTAGGAGTTTCCCTTGCTTACGAAGGGCACTTCCTAGCTCATCCATGAAGCGACTGTAGGCATCCTTATCTTTGGACTCAAGGCTTTCGTAGTCCACGTCGATGCCATCAAGCTTGTCGTCGACGCAAATTTTGACCATAGCTTCGACATGGGCCTTTCTCTTGTTAGCGCTGTAAAGGAAGGCTTGCACGGGGCTGGCTTTGAATCCCCCAAGCTCGTTCAGATAGTTGCTTGCCATGCCAAAAACCTTGCATCCCGCCTTCTTGGCGATGTCCCTCGCCTTCAGATAGCCCGCCCAAGGAAACTCGTCCCGACGGACGGCCCGGCCATCGACAGTGCACTTGATCCACTCGGGCAAAACATGCCTCAGCTTGGGTGCGTTCTTCTCAAGGCTGATCAGGCTGTTGGGATTGAACTGGACCACCCACCCGCTGAGCGCAACGGGGTTCTGGGTTGCCATGAAGACAAGAGTAGCTAGGATCATCGATGGATCTATTCTGTCGCAGAGCTGCGCTTTACGCAACCGAGGAACCTAAAACCAAGGAATCCAAAACCAAGCCCCCTTGCGCCAACCCCACGTCTCGGGCCATAATCCTAGTCCCCCGTGGGCGGTTAGCTCAGTGGTAGAGCACTACAATGACACTGTAGGGGTCACAGGTTCAAGTCCTGTACCGCCCACCACCTTCAAATTAGGTTCAAGTGCATTGTGCCTTATCTTGAAGAGTATCACCGAAGCTGTTCCCCGTTTTGCTCCCTATGAGCAATTCCAGCTTTTGAACGGCCTCCGTTTTGACCGATTCGCGAGACCTCGCGTAAACCCTCATTGTCGTCCGTGGGTCGGAGTGACGGGCCAACTCCTGCACGGTGCGAATGTCGGCTCCATTTTCGATCAGCAAGGAGATAAACGATCCTCGTAAGTCGTGCAATCGCATATTAGGATCGATCTTGTTCTTTGTGGCCCAAGATCGCCAGTCGCGGGATAGGTTGGAAGGAGAAATGGCTCCACCGCCTTCAACCGAGAAGACGTATTTGCCCCTGCGTGGCTGTTTCTCGATTGCTTCCTTTGCCGCCTGGGTAAGTGGAATGTTACTCATGGACGCCTTCGTCTTGACCTTGGCTTCCACATCGCCACCCCGGATAGCGGAGATCGCCTTGCGCACGGTTATGTGATCTTCCTTGCAATCTTCCCACCGCAGCCCGCAAAGTTCGCCCCGACGCAAGCCGGTGTGGGCCGCGACAAGGATCATGGCTCCTATCCGATCCGGCGGATTGAGGAGCTTAATCGCATCTTGTGGCGATAGCGTGACATTCTCCCTTTCTTCTTCCTCGGGAAATTTCACTTTGAATGCCGGGTTCATGACAATCAGTTCATCCTCCACCGCTTCTGAAAGCACTTTAGAGACGAATGCCGCAATGCGAACCCGCCAAGAACGGGAGATGTCCGTTTGCTCGTCGACGAACCGCTGCACATCCTTCTTCCTGATTTGGTCAATTTTCATTGCACCGATCGTTGATTTCGATACCCTTGTGCGCCAGATTATTTCGTTTGTCTCCCACGTCGATCTGCGGTGGGCCCTGGCCCCGGTCTTGAACCGGCCATTCAAGCAGTCTAGGGCAAATTCGGTCAAAGTTGGAACTTCTCCGGGCCCCTTCTGCCGCGCCACCAGTTCCCGGCGATCCTTCTCAGCCTCCGTTTTGGTTTGGCGTAACGGCCCAACCACCCTTGAGCCACTACGCGTAACCCTGGCCCGATACTTACGGCCAACTCTCTCGATGCTTCCAGCACCTTTTGCGTTTCTCATGATACATACAGTATAGTGCATTAGAGTAACCCTCTGGCCCATTTGGGCCCCTTGGGTCGGCGGGGCCGCATTTTTCCTCGTCTTCGCTTTCTTAAAGGCACGGCAGAAAAATACGAGAGGGGTTCGCAGACAAACTCGGCAAACTGGGGAAGAGGCATTGGCCATTCTGAAACCATGACTCCCGCCTCATAAACCCCAACGTACCGAGCTTCCCCTGACCCCATTGGACCATCGACCGAAACGTCAATTTCCACAGATGCGCGCCGGTCGAGGTGGGCATTTTGCGGCATTTTGCGGCCTTTTGCGGCAAGATACAGGTTCTTGAACAAACGCCGCGGTACTCAATAATCGTCCACCTTGGCCGGAGGAATTTCTTTTATCGTCTCGGTTGAGACTTCGATTCTGCTCCGGAGGCTGTGTAATTCTCCACCAGCAAACACCTGTCGAGTTGTCGTTGTAGTCTTCTTGGTGACCGTCCTAACCGGCCCACCTGTGAGTGCCCTAATTCTGGCTTCGTCGTCCAAAACTTGGCGAATCTGGCACGCTCGATAAGCGATCTCGAAAAACAAGGTTAAATTGGAATGCAGTTCTTCCTCCTTTGGTTTCGGAGGGTTGCAGACGATGTCCTTGTAGCGACTGAATGTGTCGGGTGATAGATGACAGGTGAATGCCTTCATGATATCGCCGGTGGCTACGGTATCGGCAAGAATCACAGCTGCCAACTCCTTTGTTAGAGCCCTCGGCCTTCCTGGACCGGGAGTTGGATCAAAAAATCCCTCAAGTTCGTTAATCCAATAGTGAGTGGTGAAATAGAGGTTGTGGCGATCTTGGCGAGTTTCAGTGGTTGCGGTTGTAGTTGAATCTGACATATTATTAGCCCCTCCTTTGAGGCGTCCAATATGTATTGCCTTCCTCGTGTAAGAGCCTGGGGGCGCAATACGCCGAGCAGAACACTAGATTAGTTTTTGAAGTCAACAAGCGGTAATCCCGGAACTGGTGCCGGATCAGATTGCGCGTTCCTCCCAGGGCCGTTGCTCGTACTTCATGCGCTACAAAACTCCGAGATCGGGTGCCCGGGCGCGCCATCTGAATCCCGAATGCTCTGTTCCCTAAGCAGTGCCTTATATAAAAGCACCACGATTTAAGATGCTGGGCCGGCTCATATGGACCTCTGGTCCACACGTACATTCAATTAGTGCAATGAAGCACATAAAAGCATTGACATCGTCGATTCCAGGTAAGTTACTTATCAGAAATATTATCGCTTAAACATCTATAAAACAATAGAAATAAAATCCAAATAAATTAAGTGTAAATTTGGGACACACTCAGCCCATAGCCCACCATTCCTAGATTAGAGACCGCATTCTGGCGCTTTCTCAACGTGCCTGAGCCTAGATTTGTCGACCTACTACCTTAAGAATCATGCATTCAGACAGCAATCGTTTGTACCGGTTTGATCGGGACATTGAAGGAAAGGGTGCTGCCCTGTCCTGGTGCATTCGAAGCGGATATTTTGCCCCCGTGCGCTTCAACCGCTAGTTTGCAGAACGTTAAGCCCAATCCGGTACTCATTAATCGGCCTCCCTGGCGCGAGGAGACTTGCCCGAACTTGTCGAAGATCCGCTCGAAGTCTTCTTCTGGGATGCCCTCTCCTGTATCGCTTACTGAGAAAATCAACGACTGTTTGTCTTCGCCTGCATGCGCAGCGGCTGTTATTGTTCCGCCCGCAGGTGTGAACTTAATGGCATTGCCCAGAAGGTTCACTAGCGTCCGCCGCAGTTTGTCCTCGTCACCCTCGAAGAAGGGCAAGTCGGAATCCAAGGCGCGAACGAGTGTGAGATCGCCAGCCAGCACAAGGTCCGAAACTTGGGAGATCGCGCAGGTAATCAGTTCGCTGGCATCGAGCAGGGTGTAGTCCAACTTCATGGCTCCCGATTCCATCTTCTCGACGTCAAGCAGGCTGTTGACCATTCCGAGCAAGGTTTCTCCTCCTGCCAGCGCGATTTCTAGTACCTCGCACTGATCCGCACCTAACTCTCCCATCGCCGGGAGCGTCTGCAATCCGGAGATCAACGAGCAGAGCGGCGTGCGCAGATCGTGGACGATCATGTAAGTCAGGCCATCTCGCTGACCTTCCAACTCTTGCAGCCGAGCATAGTTCTTCTCTACTTGTTCGTGCAGATGGATTTCACGGTCGTGGGCGCGCTTCTTCTCAAGACAGGCACCCGTGC